>JARRRG010000143.1:0-5796 GCA_037380965.1 Deltaproteobacteria bacterium | reverse complement strand
TCCCGGTTTCAGGGTCCAGGACCGTACCTGCCCCGATGATGAATTCATCCTTGAATTTGAGGGCCAGTTCTTTGATCACCTCGATCGCGCCCTGAACGGTCATCGTTATTTCGAGGAAGCCCGCGCCACCCTGCCGGATGGCATCGGCCACGTCATGGGCTTCTGAAGCCGAGGCAGTCCTGATCAAGGGGATGAAGCCCTCTGAGATCATCCGGTCGAGAATCTCTCGCTTCTCCATGCCCACTCCTGTCTTTTACGGCAATTTTCCGGTGACATGAGTCAACCTACATTGAACCCCTTTTCCCTTAGCATAATGATCAACAGGCTTTTCTGCTGTTCCGTCAAGGCATGCTCCCTAGCGAGCACATCAATGGCTGCGGTCGTCACAACCCGGGGTTCCCGCTCACCCTGGAGCTCCTTGAAAATCTCTTCAAACTGTTTCAAATGCGCAAATTCAGGGATATCTTTCATTGCCAATGCGCCGCCTCTCCCTGCAAGCCCCCACAGGTAGAGGAGCTCGGACACCGGGGACGCGACCACAGGATGGCAGCCGCCGGGAATGGCAAAGGCGCTCTTGTCGCCTATGATATAGGCTTTGCTCAGACTCTTTCCATCCATGAGCAACTGAACGCCGTACGCGCCGAATCGATCGTGTGCCCCCTGCTTCCATCCGAACCGGTGATAGTACACCTCCTCGTGATCCGATTCTCCGGATGATACCTCATCCCTGTCGTGCTGATGGATGGGGGTTCCGGACCACAAGCCCGGCGGATTGTACGTTTCCCCGACGATGAGGTTTGAGCTCGCGGTGCCGGGAGAGATCAAGTTAATGACATCTCTCCGCCAGAGCCATTCGCCCCGGGAAACCACCGTCACCTCTTCCGAACGCGCATAAGAGGGCGGTTTTTGTCCGAGTGCCGGGGCCTCATAGAACGCTATTTCACCCTGTCCCCGGATACTGAAGCGGGCATCCGACGGGATGTACACGGCAGATGCATTGGATTGCCCTGGTTTCACCCTGAAAGGGCCGCCGGACCTTGCTCCACTGAACCTCTTACCGTTGACCTCTACCTCAAATTCGCCTTCCTGGGGGACGAGGACCACCTCCTTGTCACGGGTCTCCCTTGTCGTGAACTCCGGTCCGAGCCGATACACGCCAAATGCCAGGACTTCGAGTGGAACCTCTTCCCGCGCTGGATCGAATATGAGCCCACTCACCGCACCATCGTAACGGACATGGGGGTTGACTTCGTTTCGTTCGATCTTGCCGGCATACTTCTCCACTGTATGTTGCATAGCATCCTCTGGATTGTTCCTGTACGAAAGCTTCTCAGGCCCCGATTGCTATTCGCTTGCCTTCTTCCGCGGACACGTAAGCGGCATATATCACTTCCACGGTTTCCGTTGCCAGGTCGAGGCCGGAAGCGGGTTCCCTATCAAGGAGGACGTCATCGATGAAATCCTCCATCTCCTGGGCATAACCCCTCATCCAATTGTCGTCGGGGCTCGGGAAGTTCCAGCCCGCCTTTGTCTCGAGTCTCTCGGAGATATATTCGTCCCCGAAGATATGGCTCTCAGGGGCATAAATCTCGATCGCGTCGTTGGGATTGATGTTCACCTGTACCACCGAATTCGAGAGGTACACACCGAGGGTATTTCTCACTCCTCCCAAAACGCCGTCAGAAGAGAAGACGGTTGCATGTGATCCGTCCTCGAACGTAAGAACCATGACAGACCAGTCTTCCACATCTTCCCACTCGGATACGATGTACTTTGTGGTCTCTGCTCTGAACGATTCAATCCTGGAGTGGTGTCCCACCTCTGCGGCGACCGAGGTTGCACGGATCGGCCGGTCGCTCCTGAGCAAGCCCTCGTAGTGTTTCAGGTGCAGCACCGCGCCCACCGGATGAGCGCCGAGCCGCATGAGAGAGCCGCCACCCGACGTCTTCCATCGCCGTGAATAGGGCGCCTGTGATCCCGAGTGGCTCATCTCGGACCGTATGTCGAGAATTGTTCCGCCACTCGCGGCCATGAGCTGCTTCAACTTGACGAACGGAGGCGCATAGACCCAGTTCTCCGCGTACATGAATTTTACCTTGCTCCGTTTCACTTCGTCGGCCACCCGCTCGCATCCCTTCCTGGTCTCCCTCAGCATCTCCGCCTTGCTCACCGCGGATCCGACGTGCTCTTCGGGACGCTCTTTCCCGAAATACCCCGTAAGAGGCTTTTCGCAAATGATATGTTTTCCGGCCGCGGCCGCGTTAATGCAGAATGCCTCGTGCACATCCGTGGGAACACAGAGATCTATGATATCGATATCGCCGCGTTCGAGCAGATGTTTGTAGTCATTATAATGATCTGGAATGGAATAGGTCTTCGCAAAATCGGCAACACGGGGATTCGTTGAAGCACAGGCAACAACGTCAGCCTTTCGACCCCGTAATCCTGCGATGCTGTTCAGGTGAAGCCGAGCCGCAAACCCTGAACCGACCAATCCAATTCTCACTGTATCCATCCGTGGCAAGCTCCTTTCTTCACCGTTCCATCTAGTCCTTCTCGAGGATGTCGGGCCTCGTGAACAGAAACCCTTCAGCCTCCACCGAGACGGTTGGATAGATCATCGGTTTTGTAATCAGTTCCGGTCCCAGGGTGGTAGCTACGATGGTGTCTTCCGACTTCGTTCCCCTGATCGAAGGATTCCACGTGAACGCTTGGTTTTCCTGAACAATGTCGGGTGTGTTGAAGTTCGTCCGGTAGTCCCGGCCCGTATACCCGATGGAACCGCCCTGGTGGTGCAATCTCCATTCCTCCCCATACCCCATCTTCTCGTACGCCTGAATGCCTTTTCTGAGGACCTCCCTGGCCGGAACTTCCGGCAGGGTGCCTCCCATGAACGTGCAATCGATAAAGACATTCGCGCGGTACGTCTCCCTGAGCTCGTCAGGCAGTTTCCCGAAGCGCACAAAACGGGTGAGCGAGACTATGAGGCCCCATTTTCGCGCGTTCACCGAGACCATCAAACAGGTTTCGATCCTCTTCTCGGTAGGGATAGGGTGGCGGAACCGAACGATTCGATCGTCGGCCGCGGACATCAGGGTGATAGGATCGATACGATCCTTCCACAATTCATTGCAGAGTCTCCCCACCACCTCGGATTCTCTCTCACCTTTCCGCGTCTCCATCAGCGTGCTTTCCAGCGCGAGGGAGACCTTTTCTCCAAGCCACTGATATCGTTCATGCTCTTCGGGGGTGAGTGAATAGCGGAGGCGCGCGATCTCCTCGACCAGGACCGATGCGTGAGGAAACGGGACATCGGATCCCAACCGTCCCTCGTCAACCAATTCTTCGATGATGGGGATCTCCCGATCCTCGTGCCATGGGAACGACTTTACCGTGAACCCTTGAGGTTCCAGCCTCTCCTCTTCTATCATCCTGGGGGCTTCTATATTGTTGCATATCAAGTACTTCGCGTCGCCCGTGATGAGGAGGGAGGCGGCCCCCACGTCAGTGGTAATTCCCACCAGGTTGAGGCCGCCCGCGGTCATCCACGAGAAATTGGCCTGCCGTTTGAGCAGGAGCCCGCTCAGTCCCCGCTGCTCCAGAAAAACTCTGACCCTCCGCTCCTTTTCCTTGATTTCTTCAAGCGCGGCCATGATTACTTCTTCCTTCGCTCTCGTATGTCAGGTTACTGTGCCAGCACGGCAGCCCAGGTTGTCACCGGCCATTCGGTTTTGAAGAGCTTTTCGACGGCGGGTTTCCCCTTGGCTCTGAAGGCTGCGGCATCGGGAATCACGACGGTCATCCCCTTCTTCTGCAGATCGACGAGGATCAAGTTTTCTCCGGACTTGATCTTGGCATTCGCCCAATCACAGGCTTGCTTCGCGGCCTTCACGATCAGTTTCTGATCAGCTTTCGAAAGCTTGTCGAAGAAGGGCTTGTTGATCAGGATCCCGCCGGTCTGGACCAGGTGGTTGGTCAGGGTGAGATAGTTTTGAACTTGATATAACTTGAATGAAGCGATCTGAGGGAGATCACCCTCGGACGCCTCGGCCTTCCCGTCTTTCAGGGAGCTGTAGAGCTTGGGCAGGGGAATCGGCACAGGATCCGCGCCGATCGCTTTCCACACGATTATCCACGTCTTTACGGTGGGAAGGCGAAGCTTCAGCCCTTTGACGTCCGCGGGCGTGTAGAGCGGCTTCTTCGAGGTAGTCTGTCGAAGTCCGCGATAGACGATGCCCAGATAGTTCTGTTTCCCGTTCTTCGCTACCAGCGCCTGTGCCTTTTTCCCAAGCGGGCCGTTCCACACCCTCATGAAATGATCGAAGTCTTTCATCACGTACGGCGCATTGAAAAAGAAATACTGGGGTGCAGAGACTTCGAGGGGACGGCCACCCGTGGCCTGCATGTCCACCTTGCCTTTGCTGCACCAATCATTGATCTCCTCTTCAGAGCCCGCTGCAGGCTTAACCTCGACCTTGATCTTGCCGTTGCTTGCCTTTTCAACGTTCTCCTTGAATTTGTTGCTCGCATCGATAAGGATGTGGCCCTTTGCGAAGGGGCTTGACAGCCGGATCGTTTTGCCGGCCGCGCTCGCGTAACCCGCTCCAAGGACCATAACGGCTACGGCAACACAGACGGTAAGAAAGCAGACTCTTGACGATTTCATCGGAACCCTCCCTTTCATGTGCTATTTCTTGATCTCTTTCACCAGTTGCCCATAGGAAACGTTGTCAGACGCCATCAGCTTTCCGAATTCCTTCGGACCGAGATAATGGGGGCTTACCGCCATATCCGATGCGGTCTTCTTGAATGCCGGGTCCTCCATCCCTTTCTTGAACGCATCGTGGAGCTTTTTGATCACATCGCTCGGTGTCCCTTTCGGTGCAGCGAGCCCGCGCCACATGCCCATCGCGAAGTTGACGCCCTGTTCCTTCACGGTCGGGACATCGGGAAACAGCTTCAATCTCTTGTCGCCAAAAAGAGCTATGATCTTGAGTTTTCCCGCCTTCACCTGGGGAATGCCTTCGGGTGGGGAGACTGAGACTGCATCGATGTGACCACCGAGAAGTGCAGTCACCGAGGGACCCCCGCCGGAGAATGGGATGTGGTTGAATTTGACACCGGCCGCCTTTTGAAATGCCAGGGCAACGAGATGGACCCCTCCTCCCGCGCCTGAATTGCCCACCGTGACCATGCCCGGGTTCTTCTTCGCATAGGCCAGGAATTCCTTGAGGTTCTTCCAGCGCGCGTTGGGCTTTGTCAGGAACATCGACGGGTCACGTGAGACGTTGATGATCGGATCGAAGCTCTTGTACGTGAACGCGGTCTTCACCTCATGGGGGAGAATGGTGAGAGGGGTGATCGCCGTCACAAGGGTATAGCCGTCCGGAGCAGCCTTTGCCGCCTCGGTGTACCCCACGGCCCCCCCACCTCCGGGACGGTTCACCACGACGATCGGCTTGCCCAGGTACTTCTCCGAGGACGCGGCCAGGGCTCGGAAGATCACGTCGGTGGCCCCTCCCGCGGACCAGGGCACGATGATCTGCACCTCCTTTCTGGGAAAATCGGAAGCTTGAAGAGGCAGTGCTCCTGCGAGAACGAGAGCCGCCAGCAGGATCAATAGGAGTCTTCTTCTCATACAACACCTCCTTCTTGTTACCGTCTTTCGAAGGTCCCCCGGGCCCGGCCGCAGGCCCGGCGCCCACAACTTACGCGGTTGCCGGCCCCTTCCTCAGCCATCCATGCAACATTTTCACTACCGGTATGATGAGAAAGAGCAGAGTTGCCGCAAGCAGG
>JARRRG010000142.1:0-5806 GCA_037380965.1 Deltaproteobacteria bacterium | reverse complement strand
TTTTCCCGGACAAATTCGCGCTCCTCCGCCGGTGATTTCGGAGGGTTCATCTTGTAGCGCTCATACGCAGCCTTTCCATCATAATCTACAAAGGCTAACCGCGCGCCGTAATCGTCCGGTCGAAGCAGGAGCGAATCCCCGGTAATGGTTGCCACATGGTGAGGATGTGCCATGAGCGAGGTTTCCAGTTGATTGGACGTCATAATATTCTTTCGTTTCAGATCCTTCGCGAGCCGGTTGAAGTCCGCGAACAGGTAGAAAGCTCCCTGGGGCACGGTAGCTCTGATGCCATCCATATTGTTGACCTGGTCACTTGAAAACTGCCCCATGATACGGTGGATGTCGCGGGTAATGCGGAAGTACTCTTCGATCTCCTCATTCGGCTCGTACGCAGCTACGGCCGCGTACTGTGTGGGGGTGGAGACATTGGTGTACACCGTTGCAGCTATTTTCATGAAATCGAGCTTGAGTTTTTTTGAATGGTACTGCGGGAGGATGCAGGCCCCCAATCGGTAGCCTCCAGCGGACCTGTCTTTGGAAAGACCGTTGAGGACGAATGCGCCCTCCGGAAAGAGGGAGGCCAGGCTCGTGAACTCTTCGAACCGGTACGTGGACAATGCATAAATCTCGTCCGCGAGTATGAACGCATTGTTTCTTCGGCATACCTCCACTATTTCGATCAGCTCTTCGCGTGAATAGACGATCCCCGTGGGATTATGGGGATTGTTCAGCACGAGGAGATGCTGCTTGTTCTCGAGTGCCAGTCTCACAAGCAGATCTTCGAGGTCCTGGGGTTGTATTCGGTAATTATGTTCGGGCCGTGTGTAGAGAATGTGGAAGTGTTTACCGAGCAGTTTTATCTGAGGTGTGTAGCCGATCCAGGATGGCGAAGGGATGATGACATGTCCGTTTATCATGGTGAAGACGGTGAAGATCAAGCTCTTGGTTCCCGGGCCGACCACCACCCTTGACGGAGTTACGTGCACCCCAAAATGTCGCTTCATGAAATTGGCGATGGCTTTGCGAAGCTCCGGAATTCCATCCGCAACAGAGTAATGACCCTTGTCCGCATTCGAGGCGAGGGCTTTCTCGAGCGGCCCGGGCACGGGAAAAGGAGACTGACCCAGCGCGAACCCCGCATAGTCACATATTCTGTTTTGCTCGGCACATTTTTTCTTCGCCTCGGATACGATCAATCCCACCTTGAGGTTTTCCGGCATGACAATTGAGTCAACGTGAGGATCGATGTCGAGTTGCATGGTCATTGGTGAACCTCCTCGCACGCTCATTGCAAGATGGGGCACCCCGTACCCCGCGGCTTCCCCGCGTCATCAGGACCGACCCCATGATTTCCCGTTTGGAACAGGGCTGCACCTTGAAAGGCCATTACGATACGCTCATACCATCTCGATGACCGGTTGCGGAAGAAGTCCCGCATCCGCTACCATATTTCTGTCGCTTTGACAGGCTGTGCCGTCATTAATCACCGGTCAACGCCACACTCGATCATGGCGGTTTAGACATATTATGCAATCCATAGTTCCCCCAACTGGTCGCGAGGAACGCGGGAGCAAGCCTGAGCCCGCCCCTTCCGAGCCCGGGTCCGATCAATCGCCCTTGACTGACGTCTCCAATTTGAGACCGTACTTTTCAATTTTGGCCAGGAGTGTCGGTCTTGAAAGGCCCAATAACTTCGCGGCCCGAGTTCGATTTCCCCCGGTGAGATTGAGTGCCTCCGAGATGACGAGTCCCGAGAAATGGTCGGTGAGATCCGCGAACACACTGGCGCTTCCGCCATGGGCCAACGCGCTGCTCACCCACTTCTTGATCGATTCCTCTTCATCGAACGAGGCCGATTCGGTCACTGTGCTTCCCCCGCGGATCGCCAGAGAGAACTCCTCGCCGGTAATAGGTCCTCCACGACTAAAAATAAGGGCTTTCTGGACGGTGTTTGCCAGTTCCCGCACGTTGCCGGGCCAGGAATAATCATTCATTATCCCCTCAATTCCTTCGGCAAAACCGGGACAATCGATCTCCATTTCCCTGGAGAAGCGTTTGAGGAAGTGTTCGGCAAGCATGGGAATGTCGCCGGTACGCATTCTCAGTGGCGGCAGATTGAGGGTCACCACCTTGAGTCGATAATAGAGATCCTCGCGAAAACGGCCTTCGGAAAGTGCGGCTTCAAGATCTCGATTTGTCGCGGCAATGACCCGAACATCCACCGGTATGGGAGAGCGCCCTCCCAGCCTTTCAATGCTCTTTTCCTGGAGCAGTCGGAGCATCTTTGCCTGAATCCCGAGCGGCATGTCTCCGATCTCGTCCAGGAGTACCGTACCATTGTCGGCCTGTTCGATCTTTCCTATCTTTCGGGCGGTCGCGCCGGTAAATGCGCCCTTTTCATATCCGAACAGCTCGCTCTCCAGCAGTGTTTCGGGAATAGCCACGCAGTTGATGACGAGAAACGGCTTGTGCGAGCGCAGGCTGTGTTGATAGATCGCGCGAGCGACGAGCTCCTTGCCCGTACCGGATTCCCCGCGGATCAATACCGTCGCGTCGGTAGAAGCCACTCGCCCGATCGCTTTATACACCTCCTGCATCGCTTTGCTCCGGCCGTATATGGCATCGGTCGAAGTGTCTTCCGGCGCCGCGTCGAGCTCGATACGGGATCTCATGAGATCGCCGGCTTCGAGCGCTTTTTCTATCAGCGCCAACATCTCCGGGATCTCGAACGGCTTGAGCACGTAATCAAACGCGCCGAGCTTCGTTGCCTCGATCGCGGTATCGGTTGTCCCGTACGCGGTCATGACGATGACCGGCAGTTTGGGGTCGATTTTGTGCATGACCTGAAACGTCTGCAGACCGTCCATCCCCGGTAAGCGGACATCAACGATAACCAGATCGGGGACTTCCGCGCGGACCGACTCTATCCCGCTTTCGCCGGTACCCGCGGTCCGGACGATATGACCCTCCTCGGTCAGGAGTTTCTCGAAGCTGTTTCTCAGCTGCGTGTCATCGTCAACTATAAGAACGCTGCCCACCGCTATGCCTCTCCTGCTGGCAGAGTAATGACAAAAGTCGCACCTTTTCCCTCTGTTGACTCCAAATCAAGCCACCCCCGGTGCTCTTCGACAATCCGGGTGGCAATACTCAAGCCGAGCCCGGTTCCTTCCTCTTTGGTGCTAAAAAACGGTTGAAACACTCTTGTTTGTTCTGATTCCGGTATGCCGGGACCGTCATCACTGACCTTTATCACAACTACCGGTCCCAGGGTGTCCGACGAGCTCTTCTCCTCCTGAATCTGAATGGTGCCGCCATTTACCATGGCTTCGCATGCATTGACCATCAGGTTAACGAGAACCTCTTTGAGCTGCTCGGGATCAGCCTCAATCTCGGGAAGCCGGCCGTCACGGATAACCTCGACCTTGGCATTGTAAGAATCGAGTCGATGCCGCAAGAGTTGGACGGCCAGGTCCACCGCGTCCGAGGGGCTTGCCGATCGCATCTTGAGCTTTGGAGGACGCGCAAATTCGAGGAAATTGTTTACGATGGTGTCAATATGTCGGATCTCTTCTGAGATCACCTCGAAATCCTCCTTCTGAGTCGCGCTGAGGGCCAAGCTTCGTTCCATGGAAAAGAGTCTCATTTTGACGGATGTGAGCGGATTGCGGATGCTATGAGCCACACCGGCGGCAAGCTTTCCAACGAGCGCCCATTTCTCTGCCAGTTGAAGGTGTTCGCGACTCCATTCGAGCTTACTTTTTGTCTGATCCACATCCTTCATCAATTTCTGAAAACGCATCCCGAGGGCTTTGACCTCGTCATCCATCGCGCCCCCTGCTTCGGACGCATCGGTCGAGGCGGCCAGTCGGCGAATGGGTCTGAGGACGTCAGTGACCAGAGTGTAGGCGAGGATGGTTCCGAGCACCACAACTCCGAGCAATGCCGCGCCAGCGATTACACTGACCTTCCATGCCATCTCCTTGTTTGCCTTGCGAGCCTGGTCTATTCTCTCCTCGTGGCCCCGGACGAATTGGCGGCAAAGGTCGATGATGTGGAAAAATTGGAGTCGAAGCTTTTGCTGGAGCTTGCTGCCCTCCTCCTTTTGGCCCTGCTTGTACAGCGCTATGACGCGATTACGACGGAATACGATGCGGATATACTGGGCATCGATTTCATTGAGTATCGCTCGCTCTTTCTGGCCTTTGGCCCACCCTCGCGCCTTTTTCAGCCAGATTTCGAATGAATGTTCGAGCTTGTCCAGCTCCTTGAGCCATTTGGGGTCGCCGTCCTGAAAAAAGTAGGTGAGGTATCCTTTTTGGGTAACCGCGGAATTCATCAGTTCTTGCGATACCTGGAGGGCCTGCAAATCGGACGTGACCACCGATGTGAAAAATCGCTCCATCATGTACGTATGCCAGATTGACACGAAACCGCCTCCGACCGTGACAGACACGAGTCCGAAAAGCATCAGAAGTATCCGAGAACGCAAGGACAGCGATTTCCACATGGTTCGGTGATCTCCCCTTCCTCTCTGCCTGTTTTGATGAAGCTCACGTGCAGCCTATCTCCGATCCCGGCCCCCGTCAATCGCGACATGAGATACATTCGGGGAAAACCCGTGTACGAATCCGGGGGCCCCCGGGAGTTTGCCGGAAAGGGCTGCGGAGCACTCGAGCTCGGTTCGACTTTTAAAGATTGTAAGAAAAATGGACAGCATTTTCCAAGCCGCGTTGATATGCTGACAGGCCCGAGACCCCGAGGTCACAGCGGCAATCGCTCCTCGGGGATTCAGCGGCGGGCTGGCCCGTGAGTTGCATTGATTCCCGGATGGTCGCTCAGGAACGATACGCGAAGCAGAAGCACGATCCAGGGCGGAAACAGGAGTCGCGATTCACGGTATGCGAACCGGAGCACGGACACCGCGGGGCGCGAGTGTCCCACATTCCCGGCCGACGCGGACGAAAAGGGAAATGCCGCGACGGCCCGCAACCCATGGCGTTCCACTGGCGAAGGAAGAACGTATCGGCCTGGAGAAGTCTTTCCCGCCGGCCTCTGTAAAAAGGAGCTTCACCGGCCAAACGCAGGCCCGTACCGGTGAGATCCCGGTCCATCGGAAGACCCGGCCCACCTCCGCTCGTTCGAGGGGTGATCCCGAGCGCGCGGTTCGGTTTCACTCCGGACGTTGCTCCTTTAACCGCAAAATGGTATCAGAGGTGAGTCCACGCGCTTCCAGTTGAGTTTTTCATCTTGCGAGAGGAGGTCCTCACTATGCCAACCAAGAAGATTCTTTTTTGTACGGATTTCTCGGACAACTCACTCCCGGCTCGGGACCTGGCAATCGAATTCGCCACGGCCTTTGACGCGGAACTTCACGTCCTGCACGTAATCAGCGCCCATTTCCGAACCTATCCGGTGTACGAGATCATGGTGCCCGTGGACGCAGAACTCCTTGAGGAGCAGATACAGGAAGGCGCCAAGAATCAGCTTGAAATCATAGCCGAGGAGTGCCGAAAGCAAGTGAAGGAGGTCAATACCAGTTTCGCAACCGGAACACCCGCGGTCGAAATCGTCCGTTACGCGGAGGAAGAATCCATCGATTTGATTGTCATGGGAACTCACGGCTGGACCGGATTCAAGCACCTCGTACTGGGAAGCACCGCGGAGAACGTTGTGAGGACGGCATCGTGTCCGGTGCTCACGGTGCGAAGCGAGGTCAGTCAATAGTCATTTGGCGATGGTCGGCTCAAATCTGCCACTCCCTGCTTCAGGCTGAGCGGGTGCCGTCCATGTTGCCGCGGTTCAGGAC
>JARRRG010000141.1:0-7018 GCA_037380965.1 Deltaproteobacteria bacterium | reverse complement strand
CCAAACCTACTGGATCAAGGCCTTACCCATTGTATTCCCAAGTGATCCGAGGCGAAGCCACGGAGAGATTACTCCTGAGCCAGAACTCTCAAGGGGCAACGAGGACTCGAATGCAGGGAGGCGTTCTGTAAGACGAATCGGACATCTTTTTGGACACTTGTTATAAACGACTCGACTGGGTTTGAACTTGGCATCGGCCATATGAGTCGAGTGTGGAGAACGTGTTTTGTCGCGGCATGACCAGCCTACCCGCAGACCAGAGAAGTGGGATCCGTCGACGTTCTCGAGAGGCCATCAGGTTTACTCCGTCAACGGCTCCCGGACCTCTGACACAGCCGGACCGATTCTGCCCCTGAAGATGGGGTCGGTACGGGCCCCGGCACGCCTGCGCACAAGTCGCTCCCGATCCACCACGGAAAATACCGGGACGGCCCCTACCTGACGACTCTGACTTGAGGTATGCTGAAAAAAGTGCAAGAGGCCGTCGAACGGCCGGTGAGCGCCCTCCGGACCCGAAAATGGAGCGCCGCGGCCTGATTCCCGGACACCGTCTGCACCAATGGCCGGCTGCATGACGAACACCGGAGGTTGGGGAGGATCGCATGACGGAAGCGACAATGAATGGCATGCTCATCATGTGGTACGTATTGACCGCGGCTTCACTCGCGTTTGTTATATGGGATCTTTTCACGAACACCCCCACCCTCGGGGTGATGAAGCTCGCATGGATATTGATTATTCTGTATACGGGTCCCGTAGGATTGATTGTTTATGTACTCTCTTGCCGGCAGCCAATGCCCGGAACCCACGATCAGTTTATCTCTGCCCACTGGAAACAGGCGGTGGGTTCCATGATGCACTGTGTCGCGGGCGACGCGACCGGCATCATTTTGGCAGCCGCGGTGGTGTATCACTTCGGCCTCCCCAACGGGATCGACCTGATCATAGAGTACACGTCAGCCTTTGTAGTCGGACTTCTCGTGTTTCAGGCTCTCTTTATGAGGAGTATGTTTGGAGGCAACTACTTCCTGGCGGTCCGCAAAACCTTTTTCGCAGAGACCGTATCAATGAACATGGTAATGCTGGGCATGATCCCGGTGATGACAATTCTGATGAGCCGCCTCCCTGACAGTGATAATCCTACCAGGCCCATCTTTTGGGGAATTATGTCCGTGGCGACCATGGCAGGCATGGTTACCGCGTACGGGATGTCGTCAATGCACGGTCACCATATGGCGAGCTTGCCGCGAGGGACAGCCATTGGGATAGTGGTTCTGACGTATGCCTGTCTGGCTGCGGCAGTTTGGATCACGTCATGGTTCGCGGAGATTCGACTATCGTAGGTGCAACTATCCGGTATTCCCGATAATCAAGGAGCCGGCGCCTCGGGAGTGGTGATGCGGTACGGTCGATCATGCCGTTGTGGCGGAGCCGGTTCAGTCAGAGGCCGCGGAGATTACACCGCCCTGGACGCGTGAAGCAGGCCTGGGACGAGCCGATCTCCCTTGAGCTCTGGCCGATTGTCCTATCCGTGTCCCGTAAGTCTCCGAGAGTGAGGATTCCGTCATGCCTCAAAAAAAGATTGGTGATGTATCCCGGTCTGTTTTATAAGTGTAATAGAGTCTTGGTGATTGAGAACACAGGAGCCTGAGATGTCCAAGCAAAGGGTCAGCGCAAGCCAGGTCCTGAATGATATTCGCGACGGCATGGACGATTCCGATCTTAGGGCCAAGTACCACCTCTCCTCACGCGCGCTGGAAAATCTTTTCAGGACGCTTGCTGACATGGTCTGGCAATGTCCCCAGTGTGGGACACCTCAGGCCAGAGAGTTTGATATATGCCCGGAATGCGGGGCGAATGTTTCAGAATTGATGAGAAAATCAGCGAGTCCGTTCGTACGCTTCGCTGACACGGTGAAAGAGCAATTGTCGAATCCGTACATCGCCGCGGCTGCGGGCGCTCTGGCCGCGGTAATTGTCATGGCTCTACTCTATGCGCTGATCTGACGGAAATTAGTGTGGCCGGGCCGATAACCGTTCCCGAATCCGACCCGGGAATCCTCGTCTTCTTTGAAGGAAAACCGTTGAATTGAAGTGGTCGCAGGGCGACTCGACGTCCTGAATTCCTCTTCCGTACGCAGACCTTGTCCTCCTCTGGGGGCCCGGCAGTCATGCGGAACCCTCAACCGGCCGTCCGGTGGTGTGAAAGAGAGAAGTTCGGACCTGATCTGCATGTCGATCCGAGTTTTTCTCGGTCGGTTCGGTGGCCAACGTGGCGGAGCGTGTCTATAATGTGGGGAAACATCCTTTCATCCGGGGGGCTGTACAACCAGGAAAGGTGGAGGCCCGGGATGTCAATCGATAAATCTGGCAGGGACAACGCACACCTCGCCGACAACCCGAAATGGATGCGGCTCAGGGTGCGGCCACAATCTTCACCATTTCAATTCGGAGGCAGGTTGTAAAGGAGGCGTAGCGCATGGCGGTCAAGTCCGGGTTCAATGGGTTTCCCGAAGGGAGTGTGACGTTCTACAGCGACCTGCGTGAAAATAACAACAAGCAATGGTTTGACGCGCATAAAGGCGATTTCGAAACGTTCGTGTTACAGCCGGCGCGTGACTTTGTCTTTGAGATGGGAAAGGCTTTGAAAAAGATATCACCGGGAATTATTGCAGATCCGCGGGTGAACAAGTCGATCTTCCGCCCTTACCGGGACACTCGATTCAGTAAAGACAAGACACCGTACAAGACTCACCTCGGCATATTCATGTGGGAAGGGAACCGGGCCAAGATGGAATGCCCCGGTTACTACCTGCACCTCGAGCCTCCTCACTTGATGCTCGGCGCGGGCATTCATTGTTTTTCGAAGCCACTCCTTGAACAGTATCGCGAATCGGTGGTCGACCCAAAGCGCGGTCCCGCACTGGCAGAGGCTCTGCAACAGGTGAAACAGAAGGGAGAGTACTCCATCGGAGTCAAGCATTACAAAAAAATGCCTCGCGGGTATGATGCCGCCGGCGAGAACGCGGAATTGCTGCTGTTCAACGGGCTTACCGCAGCCTTTGTGACCGATATTCCCAAAGAGTTTTACACCGAGAGGCTCATTCACTACTGTTTTGAAAAATTCAGGGACATTTCTCCCATACAAAAATGGCTGCTGGACATGATTGGCCGGATTGACAAATAGATCGGGGCCGGATCGGTGGGGCCCATTATCAGAGGGAGACGCATGATGAAGGTGCTTGTTACCGGACGGCTTCCGGAAGAGATTATGTCGATCATCAAGAGTGAGCATGAGGTCGTGGCGCGGGAGGAGGACCGCCCCATGCCGAGAGAAGAGCTGCTCGGGAGCGTGGCTGACATCGAAGGGCTCCTCTGCATGATCACCGACCGGATTGACGACGAACTCATGGAACGCGCGCCAAAACTGAGGATGGTCGCTAACGTCGCGGTGGGATATGACAACATCGATCTCGCGGCAGCAACCGCTCGGGGAATTTGGGTCTCCAACACCCCGGGAGTCCTGACCCAGGCCACCGCGGACCTCACCTGGGCCTTGATCCTCGCAACCGCGAGAAGAGTCGTGGAAGGGGACAGGAGAATGCGAGAAGGAAAATTCAAGTTTTTCGCTCTCCTGAAATTTCTGGGCACGCAGGTCAGCGGAAAGACCCTGGGAATCGTTGGCATGGGCCAAATCGGAAAGGCGGTTGCCCGAAGAGCGCGCGGCTTTGACATGCCGATTCTCTATCACCAGCACCATAGGCTCGAAGATCGGGAGGAAACAGAGCTCAACGCGAAGTATGTAAGCTTCCAAGAGCTGCTGGCACAGGCCGATTTCCTCTCACTCCACGTCCCGCTCACCGAACACACCCGCCACCTGATCGGAAGAGCCGAGCTGAAGTCGATGAAACCCACTGCATATCTCATCAACGCGGCCCGAGGACCGGTAGTGGATGAACAGGCCCTGGTCGAAGCCCTTCAGAATGAAGAGATAGCAGGAGCCGGACTGGACGTGTACGAAAATGAGCCCGCGGTGACCCCCGAGCTCATTGAGCTGGACAACGTGGTCCTCCAGCCCCACGTGGGGAGCGCCACGCGGGAAACAAGAACGAAAATGGCCGCTCTGGCCGCAGAGAACCTCCTAGCCGGGCTGAGAGGCGAAGTCCCGCCCAATTGCCTCAACTGCGTGTGACTCGATACCTCGTCACCCAACTTCCCCGAAAAGGGCCTGCAGGAAGAGTCGCGTGCTTCGAGACCTCGGCAGAAAAACCAGGCAAAGGTTGTATCGAAATACTGCCGCGGCGAGGCCCCGGATGGCCTGAGAGGCAGTCGGCACGACTTTGGATCCAATCTGACCGGGATGGGAGACGCTCCTCCTCCATCGCAGATGCGACCATGAGATTGAGTGTCGCGCGGGAAAGAGCGTCCGGATAGACGTCTTGAGAATCCCTGAAGAATGCAGAGGGAGCAAGAACCGGCCTCACGTGCTTATGCGGGTCTGCCAAGGAGTGAGGCCGGGAGATGATCGATTCACTGATTATTTCTTTTTGATTGCATCAGGGTAAAAGAGCTGCTGGCCGCCCTTCTTATAGTTGGCTATGATCTTTTGCCCTTCCGGACCCGTGACGTACTTGATGAATTTCTCGGCCATCTTGTAGTTGACCTTCGGATGCTTCTTCGGGTTGACCGCGATAATGCCGTAGGGATTGAAGAGCATCTTGTCTCCCTGGAAGAGTATGGGCATATGGATCTTGTCCTTCATCGCCAGGTACGTTCCCCGATCCGTTAAGGTGTATGCTTTCTTCTGATACGCCATTTGCAGGACCGCACCCATGCCCTGACCGGCTTCCACATACCACTTGCCCTTTGGCACGATTCCCGCGGCCTTCCATATAGCCTTTTCCTTCTTGTTGGTGCCGGAATCATCGCCCCGCGAGATAAATTCGGCCTTGCCGCGGGCAAGCCTCTTGAACGCGTCTACGGCTGATTTGGCCTCCTTCAGTTTGTCGGGGTCGCTCTTGGGGCCAATGATGACAAAATCATTGTGCATCACATCCCGTCGATCCACCCCGTAACCGGCCGCGACAAACTTGTCCTCCGCAGGTCGAGCATGCACGAAGACCACGTCTACGTCGCCGTTCTGCCCGAGCTTGAGGGCCTTGCCCGTTCCCACCGCAATGACATCCACCTTTACCGAGTTCTCCTTTTCGAATGGGGGAAGCAGAACATCGAGCAGCCCTGAATTCTCAGTGCTTGTTGTGGTGGCCATCCGGAGGCGATTCTCTGCCTGAATGGGAGAGATCAGAATCAGGACCACGGCCGTCATAGCGAGTAATGCAAAAAGCTTGCGCATGCTGTCACCTCCTCTAGAGTGATCGCAAAAGGACTTGTCGAACCGTTCGCCCCGGCGCATCCGGCGGATCATACCTCATCCACGGAGTCCGGCTCGAACGCATACGCGTCGAGCAGATCTCAGAATTCTCCGGAAATGACGAGCTTCATGCCATACACCGGGTCGATACTTCTGTCTGGATTGATGCCCCAGTTGTTGGCTGCACCAGGTGTCTTCCAGCCCGGATTCGCGCGATCCGCGCAGGCGAAATTGAACCATCTCCCCGGCTGCCAGTAACCGAACGTACCACTGAGCCGGTAGCTTTCAAGCAACTGCCAGTCAAACCCCCAGTCGATCTCGTAGCCGAGGTTGGAATCCGGGATTGCCGGCGCGGGGTCAGTGAAACCGCCCTTACGGCTGTACCTCACTGAACCGGTGGGGATGCCGGCTCCATCGATCGCGGGCGCAATATAGCCCCATCCGTACCCATGCGAGGGGCGGTCAGCCCAGAAAAAGGAACTGAAGACATTCAAGTTTGCCGCTACCGCATAGTCAAGGCGAGCTCCGTACGCGACCGCGTCAGTCAAGTACCCGTTTCTCGCGTTCGTGAAACTGTTGTTGGCCCCTCCGTAATTGTACACAAGAATGTGGCTGTACGGCAGGAACACGCTCGTGTTACCGGTGGTCGCGGCACGGTGCTCACCGCCTCTGTCGATGAGAACGCCGTGTCTCCTGTCAGGACCCGTGATCGTTGCCCAGAGGAGACTGAGCTTGGCAGGGCCGGCGAACGTGCCCAGCTCAACCATATAGCGCCAGTGATTGCGATACACGGGACGGAACGGACTGCCGGCCCCGGGAACGGATGCCGGCACCGTAACGCTCCGTAGACGATGCTCGATGCGATTGTACCACGCCAGCTCGGTGTTAAAAAAGAACCGCCCGTTATTGTATTTGACGTACGATGTCCCGAAGTTGTCAACCCGGTCATAGGGGATCAACGCCTCGCGCGCGGCGGGATCGAGTCGGCCCTCTGGTCCCTGGTGGATTCTGACGTGGATGTTCTGTCCGCCCATATCCATGCACCCCACCCGGTAGGTGACGTACATCCCGGCCTGAAGCTGCCGATTTCCGCTCCGGTCCGCACGATTCCAGTACGCGGTGCCCCCGACCCGTGACGGGTAGAAGGCAAAACCGAGTCGCAACGGGCCCGTCTGCACCACCATCGAAGTGGTCTCCACCGTATAATTGTCCGTCCCGTCGAAGATCAGTCCGCAGCCGAGCTTTGCCGGTCGCTTGCCAAGGGTTATGATACCCCACGGAGTCTGAGCGGAGAGCCAGAGGAGCTCCCAGTAGCCGGGTGAGAACGACCGTTGAACTCCGCCCTCCTGGCTGTTCAGGTATTCCGATCGAGCCAGGTACCCAACACCTTCGCCGGCGTTGGGCACGTTAAATACCCAGGTTCCAACCCGATACCGACCCCTGATTCTCACGGCCTTGTTGAACCTGAGCTGAGGAAAGAGCGTGAGATAGCTCAGTTGACCGTACGCGTCCGCGCCTGACACAAGGTTTGCATCGAAGCCGAGTCGCTCACCTTGCCAGAAATTGACCACGCCGGCCGCGCCGGGATTCGGAGCGCCGTTGTCAATGTTGAATGGCCCGAAAAACCCTTTGCTGCCTAATTGTGAGT
>JARRRG010000140.1:0-6584 GCA_037380965.1 Deltaproteobacteria bacterium | reverse complement strand
CACGCGGTCTTCGGGAGAAGATAGAAATGAGGTCACTCGCACGACGATATAACTGTGCCTTTCTCGCGTTCTTGTTCCTCGCTCTCACCTGGATCCCGGCCACGGCCGCGACCTCGGGCAAAATCACGGGGGTCAAGTTAGATGCGAGCGGCCAGAGGCTGTTCATCAGTTGCAAGGGTAAAGTGGGGAAACCTCTGGCCCATGTGATCGGAAAACCGAACAGGCTCGTCATAGATTTTGCGGGTACTCGCATGGGCAGAGTGCCTTCCAAAATCAAGATTGGGAAGGGCACCATTCATGAGCTTCGAGTGGGCACGGCCCGGAATCGGACTCGCGTGGTGGTGGATTTCCAAAATCGTGCGGTTCCGGCATTCACGATCAAGCCGCAGAAGAAACGGATCACGGTAATCTTTCGGGAGCCAACCCGTAAACATGAGTCCAAGACCACGGCTGACAGAGGACCGAAGGGCTCCAGGAAAACTGCTGAGATCTCTCCCCTTTCCCCCAGCTTCGTTCCCGCGACAGCCAGACCGTCGGGCGCCGCGATGAAGGCCCGGGCGAGAGCGGCGAAAAACGATCGGAAGAGTGCGAAGCGGGCAAATCGATCCCCGTCGACCAGCAAGGCGTCTCATCCGAAGGGAATCAAGGTAGCCCAGCATTTTGACCCGAAGAAGCGCGGCATTACCATGCCTCCTCGGCCACGGCGTAGCACTACCACGAGCAAAGCTGTTGCAAGAGGGCTCAAGACCTTCCCCTCGACGTCTCTTCCCCGTCGGGGAGCCGGCAGGAGAATGGTCCGTGAAGTGCGTCCTCCGGTGACGCCTCCTACGCCCGATCCGAGGCTGCTGGTCCAGGCGGTGACGGAGCTGCGGTTCATCCAGGTGGGGCACAATTCCCGGCTGATCATCCGGGGAGGAGATCACCTCGACTATCGCCTGAACAAGGTTTCGCCGACCAAGGTGAGGATCGATCTCATCAACGCGGAAATACCCAAGGCCCATCAGAAGCCCTTGAGGACGGACCTCTTTTCCACCTCGGTTGAAATGATCGTGCCTGGCTCTCAGACGATTTTTGTCCAGCTCAAGGACGCGGTTCCCTATCAGGTCGAGAAGAAGAAGGGCTTGCTGATGGTCGACTTTCCGCCCCCCCGATTCGCGCTGACCCCGGATCAGCGGGCGATTCTCCAGGCGAGAGGGGGAGAGGCGCAGGGCCGGAAGCCTTATGAGGACAGACGAGAGGCCCTGGTGGCAAGACGGCAGGCAGCGCGCATCATGCGTGAGGAAGAATATCGCCGAAAGAGCGAAGAGATCCAGAAACAGATCAGTCTCCTCATCAAGGAGCAGGAGGACATACTCAAAGAGCGCAAAGAGGTCGAGAGGAAATACCGGTTAACCCCCGATCCGGAAATTTTCAACAAGCCGGTCACCATGGATTTTCAGGGCATATCGCTCAGGAACGCATTCAGACTGTTGGCCGAGCAGGCCGGGCTCAATATCATCGTGGGAAATGAGGTCAAGGGGTCCACAACAATGCGGCTCTTTCAGGTGCCGCTCGGTCAGGTGATCGACCACATTCTCAAAACTCACAACCTCGCTCGGGATCTCGTCGGCAATGTCATGTGGATTGGCGGCAAAAAACAGATCCAGGCAAGCAAAAACCAGCGGATGAAAGAATACCGCCGACTCCTCGCCCAGGCTCAGAACAGGCTGAAACGAAACAAGAAGGAGATAGCCGACCTCGAGAAGGAGAGGGAACGAGCTCTCAGGGACCTGACCAAGCAACAGGAGGCCGCGGAGGAGCTGCCCGGCGAAGTCCCGGCCGTTGAAGAGGTCGGTGCCACCGAGACCATCGAGATTGATGGTGAGCCGGTGACGCTGCTGCTGGTGAAGGTGAAACTCAATTACGCAAAAGTGAACGATATCACGCCTGTCCTGCAGTGCGTGTTCAACCACAAGTGCGCGGGAATCCCGCCCTCACCGGGCCAGGTTTCACGAAGGGTGCTTGCAGAGGCTCAGAGAAAACTAACGGCCCAAGGATTTCAGCCCGGAAGTCCGGGAGCGAGGGCACGGCTCCGCACGGTCCAACGTGACATGGATGTCAACCGCCGAACCCGTGCAGCCGAAATGGTGGCGGCCGAGACGCGGTTGCCGACTGCCGCGGGCGCTCTTGAAAGCGGCGCGGTCATGGACCAAAGAATGATGAAGATTCTTGCGCACACGGTCATGTGGCCCAATGAGAAGTACAACATGCTCTTCATCAAGGACCTGCCCGAGCGCATCGAGGAGATGAAGAAACTCATCTACTCCCTTGATGTACCTACCCCCCAGGTTCTCATTGAGTCCAGACTTGTTCAGGCCAACCGAGACTGGAGCCGCGGTCTCGGGATCCTCTGGGGCGGCGCGCAGAACCAGAGCGGATTATTGGCCGGTCCGAGGCAGGCCAACTGGGGCATCGCGGGCCTCCAGCCGGGAACCACAGCCAACAGCCCCACCACCAACGCGACGGGGTTCAACCTCGTGAACGGCACGAGCATTCCATCATTGCTCGCCGTCACCCTCCCCGCGGCTGTGACGAATGGAACGATAATGGGTCTTGGTTTGCAGTTTGGCCTCATAGCCGGGGAATACGCGACCGATCTGGACTTGCGCCTGCAACTTGGTGAGGTACAGGGCAAGACCAAGGTGATAGCCCAGCCCAAGGTCCAGGTTCTCGACGGAGAAAAGGCGACCATCAAGAACGGCCGACAGATTGCCTTCCTGACCGTGTCTGCCGACGGAACCCAGACCCAGTTGGTCGACGTGGACCTCCTTCTCGAGGTCGAGCCCACGATCTATCCTGATGGACGCATCGAGATGGACCTGAAAGTCACCGACAATGACGTAGGAGACCCCGTGAACGGCGTGGCTTCGATCCTGACCCGCGAGGCCACGACCATCATGATCGTAAAAGACGGAGAGACCGCGGTGATCGGCGGCATACTACGCAACACCGACAGCGCCTCGAGACAGGGGTGGCCCGGTCTCATGAACGTTCCTGTGCTGAACTTCCTCTTCTCGAATAAAACAGAGCGAAAGTTCATAGAGGAACTCCTTGTTTTCGTTACCCCCACCATCATCAAGAGGCCACCTCCAGCCTCTTAGGATCTCACCCGACTCCTCTTCAGCCAAAAGCCTCATCCCGCGCTTCCTCCTCCCCTCCGGGGGGAGGAGGAGCCACCCACCTGTCCGGGTCAAACGGCCGCGGACAGTTCGGTTCTTTGCCCATTGGTCGACACGCCGCGGTTTCGTTCCCGACCTTGATAAGCTCATCGTCGAGAGAGCATTTCAGTGGGTGGGTAGCACGGGTTGTTGCCGAGAGGAGCGGCGATCACGCGGCCTCATCCCATCGAGCCTATCGTGGCGGGCAAGAGGGCCTCGATCGGGATTGCCTGCAGGAGCTCGAGCCCGGGAGACCGTTCGGGGGTGGAGACTGTAGAATCCGCGCAGAGGGACGCGCGGTGCCGCGGGACGATCAGCCCTCTTCAGCGGTAATCTTTCGAAGGTCCGATTTGAGCTTTTCTACGGCCGCGGCGAGGTCTGAATCGGCCGCTGATTCATCGGGTATCTTGGGGACAACCGCGGTTCCCGAGATTCCGAGTGATGCGAGTTTCTTTTTTTCCCGGGTGAGAATCTTTTTCCGATCTTTGCTTCTGTCTTTTAACCCGGACTTCAGCAACGCGCGCACCTCACCGAACAGAGGGGCCGCGGTCTCGGCTTGTGGGAGCTTTTGCATCAACTCGACGTGCTTGAGAGCTGACTCATCTGCCGGAAGGGCATCAATCATCTCCTCCCATACCAGGGATTCGAGGAGTGCCCGGTCCTGCTCAGGCTCCTCACCCAGACCGGCGATGATCTCATCCGCTTCAGTCGGCCTTTCCAGGAGTTTCAGCGTGAAGCCTTTGGCCTTCTTGCGGAGGTCTTCGAGCCGGAGCTTTTCTTTCTCCTCCGGCGAAAGCACCATCCCTGTCGTGCGCTCCATCATCAGATCTATGGTGCTGCGAATTTCACCCAACTGTGTTTCCTTTCTCCACCGCCGCGCCATTCATGCACGTATGGCTCGAAGCGGATCATCCGATAGGGGCCGTCTCTTGCCGATGCCGGCGCGAGGGTGCTCTTGCGCCCGATACCGCCGCGAGGTCACTATTCCCGGATCTGGCCGTCACCCAGAACGATAAATTTGGTCGTGGTAAGATCCTCGACACCCATCGGGCCGTACGAGTGTATCTTGGTGGTGCTGATGCCGATTTCGGCCCCGAGCCCGAATACGTACCCATCACTCATTCGTGTGGCCGCGTTCACGATGACGGTGGAAGAGTTGACCTCCTTGAGGAATTTCTGAGACGCGGCATAGTCGTCTGTGACGATGGTCTCCGTATGAAGCGAGCCGTAACGGGCGATGTGCCTTATGGCCTCGTCCATGTCATCGACCACTTTCACCGCCAAAATGAGATCGAGATATTCAGCGAACCAATCATCCTCGGACGCGGGCTTCATCGCTCCGACCAGCTTCCGGGATCGTTCGCAGCCCCTCAGCTCCACGCCCGCAGCCATGAGCTGCTCCGCGGCGACGGGCAGGAATTTGTCCGCGATGTTCTGGTGCACGAGGAGCGTTTCCAGTGCATTGCACACGCCGGGACGCTGAACCTTGGAATTCAGGGTCAGCCTGGCCGCCATTTCGAGGTCGGCCGCCTCGTCCACGTACAGGTGGCAGACCCCTTTGTAATGTTTGATGACCGGGATGCGGGAATTTTGGGCCACGAAACGGATCAGCGCTTCTCCTCCTCTCGGGATGACGAGGTCTATCAGGTCCTCGAGCTGGAGCATGTGCAGTATCGCTTCCCGGTCTGTGGTGGGAATCAGGTTGACGATATCTTCGTTCGCGCGGTTTTCCCGGAGTGCCTCCTTGAACACGCTCACAATGGCCAGGTTCGAGTGAATGGCCTCGGAGCCGCCCCGAAGGATCACCGCATTACCGGCCTTCAGGCAGAGCGCACCGGCATCCGCGGTCACATTCGGCCGAGATTCATAAATGATCCCTACCACCCCAAGTGGAATTCGCATGCGGCCCACCCGCATCCCGTTGGGACGTGTCCAAATTCGCACCACTTCCCCAACGGGGTCCGGAAAGGCTGCGATCTCCTCGATACCGGCCGCGGTTTGCTCGATGACCTTGTCCGACAGGGTGAGCCGGTCCATCATCGCGGAGGAGAGGCCTTTGTCTTTGCCGACTTCAAGGTCTTTACGGTTTTCCTCCTGGAGGAATTCGCGACGGTCCCTCAGCCTGCCCGCCAAATCCTTGAGTATGCTCTCCTTGGCCGCCATTGGCAGGATAGCCGCATCTCGTGCCGCTTCGTGAGTCCGGGTGGCTATTTGAACAACTTCTTCCTGTACTGACATGCGATACTCCGTAAAAGAAGCGTGGCGACGATGTTCAAAGGATCAGCCGGTAATGCCGCTTCGCGGACGAGAAAACATCGCTTGCCTCATCTCCTGGCCGTCCTTGCGTCCGCGTTGACCCCGGCTTCCGAGTCACACCCCGACCACTCATGTCGCGGCTGAGCCGACGGGGAGCGCTCGGATCAAGATCCTACCATCGGGCCTCCGGCTTCGTCAATCCCCAGGGGGACGGGCATGGCTGGTCGGGGAGCACGCGGGATGACACAGGGGGGACGATTGCACCCGGATCAGGGCCGTCTTGTCCTATCCCGTGACCCGATGGGCTCAAGCTCAATGCAGGTTTGGCGAATCTCCGAGCATGTCCCTGGCAATAGCCTCGCGAATTGGATTATAGTTGCCAAGTACCAAACATTCGGCCTCGGAGGACCGCTGAATGATTCCTATCCTCTCAATTGTGGGAAAATCGGACTCTGGAAAGACCACACTCTTGGAGAAGGTCGTACGGGAGTTGACCTCGCGCGGGTTTCGGATCGGCACCATCAAGCACGATGCCCACAGCTTCGAGATCGATCACGAAGGCAAGGATTCTTGGCGTCACAAACAGTCCGGCGCGGTCGTGACGGTCATCTCGTCTCCGGAAAAACTGGCCCTCGTGGCGGACACCGATCGCGATCACACATTGGCCGAAATCCGCGAGCGGTTCATACGGGACGTGGACCTGATCATCAGCGAAGGATACAAAAGAGAAGTCCATCCGAAGATCGAAGTGTTCCGGAGTGAGCTTCACCGCGAGCTCCTCTGCACAACCGACGAAAACCTCGTCGCGATTGCAGGCGATCCACCCGATCCGCCGGAACAGGTTCCGGTATTCGACCTGGACGAGCCCGGACCGCTCTGCGATTTCATAGAGAGACGGTTTCTCGTGAAATAGGCGCGGCCTTTCTCTTCTGACCGTTCCGGAACGTGCTTCAGTCGGGGGTCGGAAGTTGTGCCGCGGTGAGCGGGCGGGAAAAAGGTTTTTTGTTCCGGTTGCTCGCAGCAGAAGGCCCCTTGTTGCCCGAATTGTGCGAGGGCAGCGGGGTGCAACAAATTGGAGTGATCTTTTTTTATCTCTTGACACCCTCTGCGCGGATAGATACTCTATAGAAC
>JARRRG010000139.1:0-8018 GCA_037380965.1 Deltaproteobacteria bacterium | reverse complement strand
CGACAAACGGCCGTCTATGGCGACAGCTCCTGCCAGGTCGCCCTCCTGCACCGCCGCCCAGAATCCGTCCCGGCGCGGGTCAAAGGCGTCGAAGAACTCGGAGAGCTCTCTCCCGACCTGTGTCTCGAAGGTGATGTCGAAATTCCAATGGTCGTGATAGTACACCGCGTGGAGCTGCGTTAATCCGCCCACAACCCCGGGATAATAACCAACGAACTGAAAAATCCTGCTCCTGTCCTCTGAGCCGTCAGCGACGACAGAGGAACGGGGGAAGCGTCTCTTCCGGTGATCCATCTTAATGCCCGCTCACAAAGGTCGATATATGATGTGCCAATCCATTCCTGCCCGATCTGCTCAATGGTTCGGTGTCTTGCCGGTTCGTCCCTCACGAGGAGATGCGTTTGTCCGTCATGCCCGGCTCGTGAATGCGACACCGAGACCTATCGGCAGTACCCGTCCAAGAGCTGCATGAGCTTCATGCCGGCCGGTGACACTCTTCCTTTTCCCTTGAAGAATATATCGATGATTGAAATATCCGATCCGTAATAGGACTCGTTTGCGGCCCAATCGGGCTCGAGTATGCTCCCTTTCACGGAGACTCCCGCGAAAAGCCCTTTGGCCCGGGAATAGGAAAGTATGCCCGCGGACAATGCTATGTCGGTGCCCGCGGAAGCTTCCCTGCCAACAGGGCCGGCTGCCACGGAGGCATCCGCGCCTATAGTGAGCTTGTCACGGAACAGGCTCCTCAGGCTGATGCGGCTCATCACGAGGAGCACCAGTTTCGTATCCTGGACACCGACCTGCCAGCCGAAGCTTCCTCCCAGGAGACGCACGAACGCGGGCGGGCCCCATTTCCCTGTTGTGGGATTTCGCCGCAGAATGACGCCCTTTCCGTAGTGGCCGCCGATACCCAGGCCGGCCTTGATCATCGAGGGTATAATGATGATGGCCTGGCTCCGTTTCAGTAGGTCGGCCGGGATGCCTCCGTCCGGCGCCTCCATCATGTCCTTGAGCACCTGGGCACACTCGAAGAGCCGGTCGTCGAGCTCGAGGAGTGGCGCGCAATCCCCCTGTTCCTTCGCGGCCATTCCCAAGGCCAAGGAGAGTCATACGCGAGTCCTCCCAACGGAGCGGTTCGCGTTCCTGACCTCTTCAGGCAGTTATAACCGGAACGTGACGCCCTCTCAAGTGCCGGGATGCAAAAAGAGGCCCGGACCTGTGGCGCGATCGCGGCCGCGGGATCGAATCCGAAAGTGACGCGGCAAATCTTTCCCGCAGAAATGGAAAGGTATAGATGCCCGCGTGACCGAATCATGATCGGGAGGCAAGATGAAACGGTTACAGGCTGTCGAAGGGTCCCTGATTACTGCTTTTCTCTTGACAGCAAAAAGGTGGGCTGGTTACTCTGCTCCCGTCAATTTTTCCGCCATTCGCCATCTCGCAGGGGAAGGAGAAAGTGATGAAGAGAGTATCATTTCTGCTCATCGCGGTATTTCTTGTGGCCCTGATCTCGTCGGCGGCTTTTCCCGCTTCCGGGACCAAAGGCGCTCCAATCAAGGTCGGCGTCGTGCTTCCTCTGACGGGAAAGCAGGCGAAATTCGGCGAAATAGAGAAGCGGTCCTTTCTCCTCGGATTAGAGGAGATCAACAAGGCCGGCGGCGTCAAGGGCAGGCCCATTGAGCTCCTCATTGAAGACGACACCTCCCGTCCTGACGTGGGCCGATCCGCGATAGAAAAGCTTATCGCGCAAGACAAGGTTCTTGTCGTGGGTGGGGGCTATTCTTCCACGGTCACCTTTGCCATGTGCCAGGTGGCTCAGCAGCGCAAGGTCCCGTTTCTGGTGAATACGGGCTCCGCGGACAGGATTACCGAGCGGGGTTGGAATTATGTCTTTCGGCTCAATCCTCCGGTCAGCGAATATCCGAAGGCTCTTGCATCGTTCTTGAAGGAAGTGGTCAAGCCGAAGACCGTTGCCATCCTCTATGAGAATAGTCTTTTCGGTCAGGAAGGCTCGAAGAAGTTTATCCCCCTGGCGAAAAAGCTGGGTATGAAAGTGCTCATGAGAGAAGGATACGAGTCCGGGGCGGTGGACTTCAAACCGTTGCTGGTAAAGACCAAGGCCGCCAAGCCCGATCTCGTATACATGATCTCGTACGTCATGGACGCGGCCCTGCTGATGCGCCAGTCCAAGGAGTTGGACTTCAATCCCAAGCTCTTTGTGGGGGGCGCGGCGGGATTCACTCTGCCCGAGTTTGCCAAGAATGCGGGTGACGCCGCGGACAATGTATTTTCAGCCACCCTGTGGTCGCCGAATGTTCCCTATCCTGGGGCGAAAGAATACTTTGACAAGTTTGTGAAGAAGTACGGCTCCCCCACGGAGTACCACGGGGCCGAAGCATACGCTGCCATCCACGTGATAGCGGACGCTCTCAAGAGAGCCAAAGAGCTCACGCCCGAGGCGGTTCGGCAGGCATTGGTGAAAACGGACATGATGACCGCGTTCGGGCCCGTAAAGTTCATATCTTACGGCAAGATGAAGCAACAGAACTCCTTGCCCACCTATCTGGTACAGTGGCAAAAAGGGGTTTTGGAAACAGTGTGGCCGAGACAAGTGGCCACAAAACCATACGTCTATCCGGTACCTCCATGGAAAAAGTAAGGGTTCCCGCCGTGTGACGGTCCGGTTGGCCTGTACGAACCGCGCTCTTCCGTAGCAGAGCAGGACGCCCCGACCGAAATGCCGCGGGCAGACGATCGCGACCGGCGTGGCTTTACATTGTCATGTGCGGGTAATCCAACTGCACCGGAAGTACGAAATACGCTCATGCCAAGGGAATATAGTCGCGAGGCGCTCTGAGAATCTCCCTCTCGATCAGGTAGGCTGTCGGGATTCGGGACCATGATGCGCGGATCGCGCAATGGGTACGAGTCGCCAATCCCGGTCGTTGGTTGTTGTGACCATGTTCGGAACGATGGAGACCGTGAGGGACCAGTGCGTCTGAGCACGGGTACGCGAGCGAGAGATGGACGTCTTTATACAAACGCTGGTTGCGGGAATTCTGAAGGGAGGTCTGTATGCCCTGATCGGCCTGGGCATGACCTTGATCATGGGAGTGATGGGCATCATCAATCTTGCTCACGGGCAGATGATGATGGTTGCCATGTACGTTACCTTCGTACTCTTTCATTACTTCGGGATCGATCCTTACCTTGCGTTGCCCATCAGCATGCCCTGTCTGTTTCTGCTGGGGGTATTCATCCAGAAGGTCCTGCTCAACCCCCTCATGAAAGTGGAGTCGATTCTGCCGGAGAACCAGGTCCTCATGACGGTCGGGATCGGCATGGTGCTGACGGAAGTCGCGCGCTTTATATTTTCGTCTAACTATCAGTCTGTTAGGACCTCGTACTCCACTGCCACCTTTTTCATCGGAAACATCTCGTTCTCAGTGGCAATGTGCCTTGCATTCGTTGCTGCCATCCTCTTCACGGTTGCCTTGTTCTGGTTTCTCTTAAAAACCGATCTGGGACGGTCCATTCGCGCGGTTTCCCAGGATGGGGAAGCAGCTCTGCTCATGGGGATCGACGCGGAACGTATTAAGATCATAACCATGGGCATTGGAGCATCACTGGTTGCTGCGGCAGGAACGATGCTCATGCCGATATACTACCTCTTCCCGGACATTGGCGGGCCTTTCACCCGAAAAGCTTTTGTCATTACCATCCTGGGCGGTCTGGGCTCGACGGTCGGCGCGATCTTCGGGGGCATTACCCTCGGCCTGGCTGAAGCGTTGGGAGCGACGTACATCGGTATGGAGTATGAGGACATGATCGGCCTGATTATGTTCCTTCTCGTGTTGTTGTTCCTCCCGGGTGGTTTTAAACGTCTCACCAAGGTGTAGGCCCTGATGAAGAAGCATTACGGCCCCTTCATCCTGCTGGGAGTACTGATAGCGTTCCCCTTGGTTGTCAGCGACTCGTACTATCGCCATCTCATGATACTCGTCTTGATGTGGGTGGCGATCGGGTCCGGTTGGAACCTGATTGCGGGGTACACGGGCCAGGTGTCGTTCGGGGACGCGGCTTTTTTTGGAACCGGCGCTTATGCCGCGGGTCTTCTTACGGTCAAATTAGGCGTCTCCTCATGGTGGGGTCTTGGCCTGGGCGGGCTGATGGCTATTGCGGTGGCCTTTCCGTTCGGTTGGGTGTGTTTCAGGCTACGGGGAGCCTATTTTGCCCTCGCCACCCTTGCGCTCAATGAGGTGATGCGGCACATAGCGACTATCTGGGAGTCACTGACCGGCGGGATGGTGGGGGTTCTGATCACGCCCTCGTTTGTCTCGAAAGTCCCGTATTATTACATTGCGCTCGCAATAGCTGCCCTTTCGATCACGACCATTCATACGGTCGTGAATTCCCGGTGGGGCTACTATTTCATTTCTATCCGGGAGGACCAGGATACGGCGGAGAGTATCGGCATCAATACCCATTACTACAAAATGATCTCCTTGTGTCTGGCCGCCTTTCTTACCGGCCTGGCCGGCTCCCTGTACATGAACTACATGGGCTTTATCGACCCCCAGGTGGTATTCTCTCTCCATGACATTTCCATCATGGCGATCCTCGTGGGAATTGTGGGCGGCGTGAGCACGGTGTACGGGCCCGCGATGGGCGCGTTTATCATGGTCGCGGTATCCGAGGTCTTTCGTACGGGCGGCTTCGGTCTGCTCGATAGTGTGGCGAAGGCCACGGGGCAACCCTGGATAATAATCGTGACCAATTACATCAAAGAAGCCCATGTATTGAGTTTCGGGCTCCTGGTGATCATTGTGATTCTCTTCCTTCCCAACGGGGTGGTAGGAGATTGGGAGAAATTAAAGAGGTCCATTCTCTCCCGGCGAACGATACCGACCTGAGGCGCACCATGGCCTATTTTGAAGTGAACAACGTTTTTAAGCGTTTCGGCGGAGTTGCCGCGGTAAACGGCCTCACGTTGCATGTTGAACAGGGTCAGATTTTCGGGCTCATCGGACCCAACGGATCGGGTAAGACCACCATTTTCAATCTCATCAACGGGTACTTCCCTGTTGACAAGGGAGCGATATTCTTTGAGGGAAAACAGATTTCGGGACTGAAAACCCACCAAATAAGCCGCAGGGGTATCGGACGCACATTCCAGATAGTCAAGCCGCTGAAGCGAATGACTACGTTTGAAAATATCCTCACGTCCGCGTTCCTCCGCACCGCCACGAGACGGGAAGCCGAGGACCTCGCTGAAGAAACGATCGATTTCTGCGGCTTGAATCCCCACCGGGAAAAATTGGCTCAAGCGCTTCCCATAGCCTCTCGAAAGAGGCTCGAGATCGCGCGAGCGCTCGCAACGAAGCCGAAGCTCCTGCTGCTCGACGAGACTGCCGCGGGTCTCAATCCCTCCGAGCTGGAGGAAGCGGTAACTCTGATCAAGAAGGTTCGAGATTCGGGGGTCACCGTGATCATCGTGGAGCATATCATGAAGGTCATTATGACCATTTCCGACCGAATTCTCGCCGTCAATATGGGACGAGCGATTGTCGAAGGCTCGCCGACAGAAGTTGCATCGCATCCCGATGTGATATCAGCCTACCTGGGAGAAGATTACCGTGCTCAAGGTTGAGCATCTGGACGTATTTTACGGGGATCTGCAGGTTCTCTGGGATGTCTCCTTTGAGGTCCACAGCGGGCTCATTGTTGCTCTCCTGGGTGCCAACGGTGCGGGCAAATCTACTACGCTCAAGACGATTTCCTCTCTCCTCAAGCCGGTCGGGGGCTCGGTCACCTTTGAAGGCTATCGGCTCGACACGATCCCTCCCCACCGGATAATCGAGCACGGTGTGGCTCATGTGCCGGAGGGACGGCGCGTGTTCGCGGAAATGTCCGTGGAGGAGAACCTCATTCTGGGTGCCATGGCGCGGAATGCCAAATCCAAGCGAGCCGATACGATTTCGTGGGTGTACAGTCTTTTTCCGCGTCTGAAGGAGCGTCGCCTGCAGGGAGCGGGCACACTGTCCGGGGGCGAGCAACAGATGCTTGCCATAGGTCGAGGCCTGATGTCCCACCCCCGACTCGTCATGTTCGATGAGCCATCGCTCGGCCTCGCGCCTGCGCTGGTGCAGGAGATCTTCGGTATCGTGGAAATGGTCAACAAAGAGGGTGTGACCGTTCTCCTGGTGGAACAAAATGTCAAGCACAGTCTCGAGTTATGCCACCATGCCTATGTGCTCGAAAATGGGCGCATCACCCTCTCGGGGACCGGGGAAGAATTCCTGCATAACGACCACGTACGAGCAGCCTACCTGGGAATCTAGCCCGGGCCGTCCGGATGGGGGTCCTATCTTCCGTCAATAGATCAGGCAAGAGACTGCGGCACCTATCCAGCCGGACCATGCCATATCCTTCCCAGAACGTGGGATCCGGCCGATCCTCTCCTCCCGGGAAATCGTTTCGAACCAGGCCCCATCCGGGAACGAGTTCCGCCAATGCCGGTCAGAAGGCCCTTTTCTGTTGCAATCCTCGTGGCTTACTTGACATTGAGGCAGGACCGATGCTAGAAGATGAGATAATTTCGTGGGGTGATGCAACTATGCCCGAGCAGGATGCCAAAGCTTTTCGACATATCCTGAAAGACCTGGTGGCCGCGCGGACCTCCCTCATTTACTTGCTCACAGACGAAGACCGGCGGGCCGAGCTGGAAATAAAGGCTCTGGCGGCTGCTTTCAGACCGCCGTTCAGGGTGTACACCTGGTCGTGCACTACGGGAGTGACAAGTAACGATGAGGTAGTTGTGGCCAATCCATCCATTATGAATGCTCTGGATTGGTTGAGAACGGGTACAAGGCGATTTTCATGTTGGCGCCCGTTCTGGAACTGCCCACGGAGATGGCCAATGAGGTCGTCCTTGTGGACGTACCGCTGCCCAAGGCCGAAGAGATCGAGCGAATCTTGACGAATGTCGTATCCAAGGAGAAGCACGCGGCGAGCCTCCAGGAAAGCTTGACCCAGGAGGTCAAGGACCAATTCATAAAAGGGGGGGCCGGCCTCACCAGTCAGCAGATGATCCAGACCTTCCGGAAGAGCCTGGCAGGGAGATCCGCGATCACCGAGAGAGAGATCGACCTCCTCTTTGAAGAGAAGAGGCAAATCGTAAAGAAAAGCGGCATGTTGGAGCTCTTTCCCCGGGATACGGGCTACAATCACCTGGGAGGTTTCTCCAACCTCAAGAAGTGGCTGGAAATGCGCAAGGAAATCTTTTCCAAAAAAGCCAGGGATTACGGGCTCAGCCTACCCAAAGGCGTACTGCTCATGGGAATCAGCGGCTGCGGAAAGAGTCTGTGCGTGAAGGCCATCGCGGACTTCTGGAAAGTGCCTCTGTTGAGACTCGACATGGGAAAGCTGTACGACGGAATCTTTGGCAGTCCGGAAGAGTGTTTCCGGAAAGTGGTCAAGACCGCGGAGGCCTCGTCTCCCTGTGTGCTCTGGATCGACGAAATCGAAGCGGGAATTGCCAATGCCAGTCAGAAGACCCTGGGAGGCTCGGCATCGCGTGTTTTGGCCAGCTTTCTCACCTGGATGCAGGAGAAGACCTCACCGGTCTTTATCGGCGCCACCGCGAACCAGATTGAGCTCCTGCCGCCTGAAATGCTCCGCAAAGGCCGTTTCGATGAAGTCTTCTATGTGGAATTACCTTCCGACCGGGACAGGGAAGAGATTATTCGTATCCACCTGGCGAGACGAAACGTGCCGGCCAAGGATTTCCACTTCGAGCCATTAGTGAAGATTACCCGTGGATTCAATGGCGCGGAGATCGAACAAGGAGTAATGAGTGCGATTTTCAGGGCATTCAACGAGGACCGGCAGGTGACCCAGAAGGACCTGTACATAGCCCTGGAAAGCATTGTGCCGCTCTCCACCACAATGCAGGAGCAGATCAAGAGGCTCGAGCGGTGGGCCCATAATCGGGCCGTCAAGGCGGGCGAGATGTGAGC
>JARRRG010000138.1:0-7234 GCA_037380965.1 Deltaproteobacteria bacterium | reverse complement strand
CATTGTTTTTATGATGTTATTCCCGTACACCAAAAAAGATTGTGGCGAACGATCCCGGTGCGGTATCATGCCGGTACGGCTTGTGCGTTCCAAGTCCCGGTAAAACGAGCACCCTCATTATGAGCTGTGGGCGGACAAAGAGGATCTGATCGACCTGCTTTGCCGGCCTCCTTCTGATCCCGGCTTCGATGCGGCCGAGAACACGTGGAAGGAAACGCCGCAAAGAAACAAACCTTACCAGCGGCTCCACGGCGCCCATTGATCTGAAGAAGGTTCTCACGCGGCGATTCAACCGGTCTCAGGGAAATCCCGTTTCACCGAATAGTCTCATGATATCATAGTCTTGATCACAGGCTTTACCGTGTGGCGCTATGTTGAACCTTAACCATTTGAGGATTTTCTGCTGTGTGGCGAAGCACAGGAGCTTCACGAAAGCGGCTCGCATCCTTTCTATTTCACAACCAGCCGTAACGAATCAAATAAAGGCATTTCAGGAGAGTTTGAATCTGACTCTGTTTAGCCAAAAACGTCGAGAAGTCGCTCTCACGGAGGAAGGAAGAATTCTCTACGAGCGCTCGCAACAGCTCTTCGAACTTGAGAAGGAAATAGAGAATATCATAGACGACATGAAGGAACTGAAAGTCGGTGCAATCAGCCTCGGAACACCGAGGAGCTATGCACGCCAGCTTCTCCCCTTCCTGATTGCGCACTTCCATGAATCCTATCCCGGTATAACCATCAGGATAGACGAAGGCGGCGCTCTGGATGTCATTAACAGGTTACTCGATCACCGAAATGAGATCGGAATTGTCGCCAAAGTCGAAGAAACCCCCGGCATCATGTTCAGACCCCTCTGTAGAGAGTCTCTCATCGTGGTATTGCCGCCCGGTCATCGATTGGCAAGAAACAAGACGATCTGCATAGAAGAGCTGGCTGACGAACCGATGATCATGAGGGAAACCGGATCCGGTACCCGGAAACTGGTGAGTGATCTGTTTGCAGCCCGCAATTTCAGGCCTCCGTGCTCCATCGAAGCGAGTAGCACGGAGCTCATCAAAACCATGATTGTGCGCGGAAGAGGCGTCTCCATCATGTCCAGGCCGGCCGGCCTTCCCGAGATTGAGAAGGGGGAGTTGATCGGTGTTTCCCTTGAGGACAGCAAGGCTTTCCTGGACATCAATATTGCCTATCTCAAAGATTATCATCTGTCGGCCGCAAGCGTGGTCTTCCTGAAGGCCCTCGATGATCTGCTCCCTGAGGGCAAGCCTGTGGTCGGAATGCGAACCCTGATAGCGAGATTGTTCGCCCAGGGCGCACAAATGTGACAACGCGGCCACCCTGCCAACCCTGCCCTGCCCCACTCACCAGTCAGTGCGGCACTATGCCTTCCTGCAGCGAGCCTTTCAGGAAAAGAGCTTTGACATTCGCTTCCGCGTGTCCTACAATTTTGTAGGTTTTTGGGTCGGCCGGGAACGGACCGATCAGAACTGTGATCCCAAAGGCAGAAACTATGGACAACAATCACCACAACCCTGCGCTGGAACGCCAAATCAAAGAACTCTCTCTGCTCTTCGAGATCAGCCAGAATCTGGATCGGAGCCTCAACCTGCGGGACGCGGTCGCTCCAGTGCTCGAAGCCATCGCTCAGCACATGGGAATGATGCGGGGAACTCTGACCCTGCTCAATCGAGAATCAGGAGAAATTCTCATAGACGCGGCCCACGGCCTTTCGGAGCGGCAGAAGGAACGCGGCAGGTACAGGCCGGGGGAAGGCGTGATCGGAAAGGTGGTAAAAAGCGGCCGGCCCGCGGTCGTTCCCCACATATCCGACGAGCCGCTCTTTCTCGACCGCACGGGTGCAAGGCGAGGGCTGGAGAAAAAGGATATATCGTTCATTTGCGTGCCCATCAAGCTCGGTAATGAGGTGATCGGCACGCTGAGTGCGGACCGACTCTTTGAAGAAGGGGTCTCCTTCGAGGAGGACGTGCGCCTCCTCTCGATCATCGCTTCCATGATCGCTCAGGCGGTCCGGTTGAGGCAGTCGGCACAGGAAGAGCAGCACCGGCTTCTCGAAGAGAACCTGCGCCTTCAGCATCAGCTCGAAGAGCGGTTCCGGCCCTCGAATATCGTGGGGAACTCCAAGGCGATGCAGATCGTGTACGACATGATCGCTCAGGTCTCCAGGAGTGACACCACGGTCCTTATCCGCGGCGAGAGCGGCACGGGAAAAGAACTCGTCGCTCACGCAATCCATTACAACAGCCTTCGGGCTTCCCGGCCGTTCATCAAAGTCAATTGCGGCGCTTTGCCGGAATCCGTTATCGAGAGTGAACTGTTCGGCCACGTAAAGGGCGCGTTCACCGGGGCCATCGCGGCACGCAAGGGGCGTTTCGAGTTGGCCCACGGCGGGACCATCCTCCTCGACGAGGTGGCAGACCTCTCCCCCACTACTCAGATAAAGCTGTTGCGTGTACTCCAGGAAAAGGAATTCGAGCGGGTGGGAGGCACCAGTACGATCAAGACCGATGTACGGGTGATTACCGCGACAAACAGAAGTCTCGAGGACTTGATTGCCGAAGGAAAATTCAGGCAGGATCTCTACTATCGTCTCAATGTGTTTCCCATTCGTATACCCCCTCTGCGGGAACGCAAAACGGACATCCCTCTCCTGGCCGACTTCTTCGTCGAGCGGTACAACAAGGCGACCCACAAGTCGGTGCGTCGGATCTCCACGCCCGCGATCGATATGCTCATCAGCTATCATTGGCCGGGCAACGTCCGAGAGCTGGAAAACTGCATTGAAAGAGCGGTGTTGTTGAGTACCGATTACGTGATACACGGCCACAATCTCCCACCCACCCTCCAGACAGCCGAAGCCAGCGGAACCGCGCAGGTGGGGACGTTGCAGGCAAACCTGGAAAACCTCGAACGGGACCTGATCTATGATGCGCTCAAAGCTGCCCGGGGCAACAAGGCCAAGGCGGCCCGGGACCTGGGGATAACCGAGCGAATCATGGGCCTTCGCGTGAGGCGGTACGGGATCGATCCGAGGCGATTTCGTACAAGAATGTAAGGTTTCAAGGATAATCCTACCGTGGGGTAGGTGAAGAGGGGCGGCGCACCGAGTGCCCCTCTCTCACGTCCCCAGAAATAACCTACAATATATTCAGCCGTTACCAATGAACTCCTCCGGCGGGTTGCACTTGGCACCCTCATTGCTCTCCCATGTCCGGGATTGACCGTACTCGTGTTCAGCGAGAGATTCCTGATCGGCCGCGCATACATCTCCCAGTGACGAGGTGGGTGAGGCCGGTCGGTTTCGGATGGGAGAAACATTTTTTCGGAGGTGTTCGAAATGAATGGGGCCGACACCGCATGGGTCCTGGCAAGCTCCGCGCTGGTACTCCTGATGACGCCCGGTCTGGCCATGTTTTATGGTGGCATGACACGGGCCAAGAACGTTCTCTCAACAATGATGCACAGCTTCTTTCTCATGGCGCTGGCATCCCTGGTCTGGCTATTCTGGTCCTTTAGCCTCTCCTTTGCACCGGGCAACTGGTTCATCGGCGGTTTGAACTTCTTTGCGCTCGACGGGATTGGTAAGGCGGTTTGGCCGGACACCACCATCCCGTCGTCCACGTTCATGATCTTTCAGGCGATGTTCGCGATCATTACCCCCGCGCTCATCTCCGGCGCGTTCGCGGAACGGATGAAGTTCTCCTCGTTTATCCTCTTCATGATCCTGTGGCTGACGTTTGTCTATTCTCCCGTATGTCACTGGGTCTGGGGAGGAGGTTGGCTCGGGGAGTTGGGGGCCCTCGACTTCGCGGGCGGCACCGTGGTCCATATCAACTCGGGTGTCGCAGCACTCGCGTGCGCGCTGGTCATTGGCAAGCGGAAGGGATATGGAACCCTGCCTATGATCCCGCACAATCTCACGCTCACGCTGCTCGGGGCAGGGCTCCTCTGGTTCGGGTGGTTCGGCTTCAACGCGGGCAGCGCGCTTGCGGCCAACGAAAGTGCGTCCATGGCCTTTGTGGTCACCCATATGGCGACGGCTGCCGCGGCCATCTCCTGGATAACCGCAGAGTGGATTATCAAGGGTAAGCCCACCACCCTTGGCATCGCTTCGGGCGCGGTGGCCGGACTGGTGGCTATCACACCCGCCGCGGGCTTCGTGGGACCGGTGTCTTCCGTCATACTCGGAGCCGTTGCAGGCGTCGTCTGTTACCTCGCCGTATTGGCCAAGAGCTCGTTCGGGTACGACGACTCCCTTGACGTCGTCGGCATTCACGGTGTAGGCGGAACCTGGGGAGCCATAGGAACAGGCCTCTTCGCATCCGCGGCAATAGGCGGCACAGACGGTTTGTTCTTTGGGAACCCCGCGCAGTTAATCCCTCAGATCGTAGCGGTGGCCGCGACGATAGTATACTCGTTCGTTGTGACCCTGATCATCCTTTATGTGATCAAGGCGATCATGGGGCTACGCGTTACCGAAGAGGAAGAAGACGCGGGCGTTGACACGTCAGTCCACGGAGAAGCCGGGTACAATCTGTGACAGAGGCTTGGCCCGACAGGTGACGTTTCAAACTCTCCTCCCCGCAGGCGCCGGGACCCGGCGGCTCCGGTCGGACAAGACTTGCAGGACAGCCAAGCGAGGATTAGCATGAAAAAAGTCGAAGCCATAATCAAACCCTTTAAACTGGACGAGGTGAAAGAGGCGTTGGGCTCAATCGGCGTTCAGGGAATGACCGTTACCGAAGTCAGAGGATTTGGACGCCAAAAAGGACACAAGGAGATCTATCGGGGCGCGGAATACCTGGTGGACCTCCTCCCCAAGATCAAGCTCGAGATGGTTGTGGTCACGGAGTTGGTTGATCAGGTGATCGACAAGATCATTGCCGCGGCACGAACGGGAACCATCGGAGATGGCAAGATCTTTGTCATCCCGATTGACACGGTGGTTCGCATCCGAACCGAAGAGCGGGACGCGGATGCGCTCTAACGGAAATTGATGCAGGCCGTCCATCCGGTCCCCCGCGCGTGGCGTGCGCGCGGGGCGCCAGGGTGGAGGGCGCGGCTCTCCTTACAAAAATGTAGCTTTTTCGGTCTACTTCATACGAAATGGTAGGAATTCTCACCGGTCCATCGGTCCTCTTCTCTCATCTCGCGGAGAAACTTGCCCTATTCCAGTAGGTTATCCGGGGTCGGAACTCCGGCCCCAGGATGGCATACTGGCTGCAAGAACAGCCGGAAAGCCTCGGAGGATCTTGTCAGGTCCCCGATCCCTCCGAGACCGGCTCAACAAGGCCGGTGGCTCGGTTACGCGTGCATGCCGGAGTCGGTCCGATAAGCTTCGAGAGCGGATCTCGCAGCGCCCTTCAAAGCGGAGCATCGGCTCTGGACTCTTGGCAACAAAGCTGGTACACCACGCGCAAACGTGAGGCTCCTTTTTTGGAATCATGTTTCTAACGGGACCGAGGGCGATCCGGGCGCTGGACAGGGGCGGCCTCTCGCGGTACCGCCGTACAGTTGAAAGGGGGAGGCATGAAGAAGGTAGAGGCAATTATCAAACCATTCAAACTTGACGACGTGAAGGAAGCCCTCTCGTCGGTCGGTGTCCAAGGCATCACGGTCACCGAGGTACGAGGCTTCGGTCGACAGAAGGGGCACAAGGAGATCTATCGGGGCGCGGAATACCTGGTGGATCTGCTCCCCAAGATCAAGCTCGAGATCGTCGTGCCCGCAGACCTGGTGGACCAGGTCATCGAAAAGGTCTTGGTGGCTGCTCGCACCGGCAGCATTGGGGACGGCAAGATTTTCGTGTGCCCGATTGAGACGGTGGTGCGCATCCGGACGGGTGAGAGAGACCTGGATGCACTGTCGTGACGGGCCGAAGGCTCGGCGCCGAATCGAAAAGCTCGAATCAGGCGCGCGATCGCGGCGGCTGAGAAGCTCATCAATGAGAGTCCCGGATCCTACGGTTACTCCGGTCATGGAGAACCCTCACATATCTGTTAGAAAAGGAGCGAGAACATGGAGCCGAAAGAGGTAATTGAATTCGCCAAGAAGAACGGCGCGGTGATGGTCGATCTCAAGTTCATGGATTTTCCCGGCATGTGGCAGCATTTCAGCGTGCCCCTTCACGAGCTCGAGGAGGACTCCTTTGAGGCCGGTTTCGGCTTTGACGGATCGTCCATCCGCGGCTGGCAGCCGATCCATGCTTCGGACATGCTGGTGATACCCGATCCCGAGACCGCGGTCATGGACCCCTTCATGCAGCACCCCACCCTCTCCCTGATCTGCAACATCGTCGATCCCATTACCAAGGAACGATACTCCCGGGATCCTCGAAACATCTCCCAGAAGGCCGAAGCCTATCTCAAGTACACCAAGATCGGGGACCAGGCGTTTTTCGGTCCTGAGGCCGAATTCTTCATTTTCGACGACGTTCGGTACAGCTATGGGTCGAACCATGGCTTTCACGAGGTTGATTCCGTTGAAGGATGGTGGAACACGGGTCGGGAGGAAAACCCCAATCTCGGGTACAAGCCGCGCCACAAGGAAGGCTATTTTCCGGTCTCCCCAAGTGACTCTCTCCAGGACCTCCGCACGGAGGTGGTCTTGATCATGGAGAGCCTCGGCATCAGCGTCGAGGCCCAACATCATGAAGTGGCCACCGCGGGTCAGGGCGAAATCGACATGAGGTTCTCACCCCTGGTGAACATGGGTGACAACCTCATGTGGTTCAAATACATTCTGAAGAATGTGGCCAAGAAACATTGCATGACCGTGACCTTCATGCCCAAGCCCCTCTTCGAAGACAACGGCTCCGGCATGCACACTCACATGAGCATCTGGAAGGACGGCAAGCCCGTCTTCGCGGGCGACAAGTATGCCGGCCTTTCTCAGGAGGCATTGTGGGCGGCGGCCGGCATTCTCAAGCACGCGCCCGCGCTCTGCGCGATCTGCAACCCCACGACCAATTCCTATAAGCGGCTGGTCCCCGGCTTCGAAGCCCCGGTGAACCTCGCCTATTCCTCGAGGAACCGCTCCGCGGCGGTGCGTATCCCGATGTACAGCCCCTCTCCCAAGACCAAGAGGCTCGAATACCGCACCCCAGATCCTTCGTGCAACGGGTATCTGGCCTTTGCCGCGATCCTTATGGCCGGCCTTGATGGAATCGAGAATAAAATGGACCCGGGCGAGCCCCTGGACAAGGATATCTATGCAC
>JARRRG010000137.1:0-5889 GCA_037380965.1 Deltaproteobacteria bacterium | reverse complement strand
CCTCCTCGGCGGTAAGCAAGGGGGACTCCAGGGGGTGCCGGAAGGGGCAAAGGTAATACCTTTTCTCAACAAACTCGATCTGATGGATAGTCCAGGCCAAATGGACGCGATAGCCAAGGCTGTGGCGATGACGGCAGGGGATCGCATCTCACGAATGGTGGCAGGCGCGGTGAAGGGAAGCATTCGAACCACGACCTATGCGGCCACCCTCATGAACGAGTAATCCGGCCCCCCTGCGCGCGATGCACGGGAAGAATGTTTCATGGGACCAAAAAATCCGCTGAGGCTCTCCCTCGAGGATGGATAGGCGCAGCGCTTCTCTTATCGTCCACAATGGGAGTTGGAGTTACAGGTCGGCCGAGAGATGTCCTCGAAAGGGGTGAGTATCTTTGCTCCGGTTGTCCGGCGGGACGAGGGAAGGAGGAATGGTGAGGTCGCGATGAATCTCCTTGTGGCTTCCGGTTGAGAAGCTTTCCGATCCGCACAACAACATTCCGTCTGCTGCGCGGACCTCCAGGAAGCATCTGAAATCAAAAGGCAGCCCGTCAATCCGATACTCCCCGGATGAGCTCACCCGAGCGGCTCGCCAGACCTCGCCGGCCTCATCCACACATCTCACTTCCAGATGAGGGGCGGCCTCCTCAATTCTGGCGAACAGTACCTTCCCGCTAATCACACATTCTTCGGGCGCCATGCGCAGGACATACCCTTCAATCTTTCCCGACTCGATCGGCAAGGGTTGCGGGTCGGTTTCCTCCATAAAGAAACCTCTCTTGTACCCTTTCAGCAGGTATCGGCCTGGCTGATTGACCTGGACTTTGAACTCTCCGGTCTCCGCCATGCTGCGGCATGACTGACCCAAGCGGTTGCCCTCTTCATCAGTAAGGTAGACGATGACCGACGCGATGCCTTTGCCATCAGGATCGCTGACAGAGCCGGTGACCACAAGCCTCTCTCGATTGCGTCTCTCAATCTCTTCCGGTCCCGGCGCTTCCACCGCGGAGGCAAATTTGAATTGCGGTGAAGAGACTTCTCTCTCCGATGTCTCGGACGTGGTCGGGGCCGCACCGGATCGAGATTCCTCCCGCGTCGAAAATGAAGGCAGCGGATGATTGATCCCATCGAGGGGAGTGGCCCCGGAGCTGCCGGTTTTCTCGACCTGTTTTACCACCCTTCGCTCACCCACAACGCCAGTGTCCGGGCCCCCGGCTGCGACCTGGGGAGCACGCGGCTCCGCAACTCCACCGCGGTGAGGCCTGCGTGCTCTGCGAAGGGAATTGCGAAGATCTGAGCCGGTTGACGCCAATTTTGACCTCAGGTCCATCAATCCCGAGAATGAGCGTCGAGATCCGGGCAGCCACCCCTGGTATATGAGATTGGCTACTGACAACACGAATATGAGAAAAAGAACTATATAGGTCGCCGGATGTAAGTGGGTGATGGTGTAGAAGATACCAGCCTGTTCATCACCCAGGTTCCCTTCCAGTGCCAGGCAAATCCCGGGCATGAGAGCCATGAGGACGCACAGCTTCACCGGGATCCACCAGCCGCGTCCAGTCAACAGGTGATGCGGGCTGCCGAGCGAATCCCGAAGCCGAATCGGGGAAACGCGCGCTGCCAATATCTGCATGGTCTTCACTAGCCTTGCTGAGCGGTAATCTGTTCCCATATTTTTTGGTTTCAAGCAATCCCGTTCAGTTTGAGGTGCATTCCGGCCTCTTCTTCTTCTTTAAAATCAGTCCATATCATCGTTAATTTACGAAGTAAATAAAAAAGGGCATGTTGACCCGATTTTTGATCGGGGATGTGGCGGGAGACTCACAGCATCGGCAAAATGGGGTCACCCTCAAGAGCGTCGCCGCTGCGCGTCGCGATCTTCCCGGGTATTGACATGGGAAGCGAGCTCATTGACCATACGGGGCGTCCCGGCCCGACCAGGGGGGAGGTGAGAGTCGACGCCGCTTTGTTTGGGGCGACGCGGCACAAGCTCCGCGCGCTGTCTCGCGGACCGCGATATCAGAGGCAAGGCAGCACGATCACGCGGGAAAGGAGCGGACCCGCTCCATCTTCTTCGATCGCCTGACGGTACACGCGGGGATCGAACTCGATTCACCAGCTGATCTTAAAATCTTCTGGAAACCTTATCTCGTCCCACAGTTCTCCCCATAACTCCTTGAATCTGGGTCCCAGGCGAACCATAAGCTTTGGCCAGTGCGTTCTCCCCGCGCCCACATCCTCGAGGATCTCCGCGATCAACTCGGAAAGCCTCGTCAATTCATCTTTGGGGAGAAAAGAGACCGCTCCCTTATCCACCGCCTTTTGGAGACTTTCCGGAGTCATGGCGTGGGCGGTGAGCATGACCGCGGGCACCTTTTTCTCCCTCGTCAGATCGAGCAGCGCGAAACCTTTCACGCCCATGATGTCCAGAATGACCAGGTCGAACTGCTCGGTCTCGAGGTACGTCTCCGCGGCCTTGAAATCACCGGCCTTGACCAGGCGGCATTCATCGAGTTGCTCATCAATGACGGCGAGCACGTCCGGCTCGTCGTCAACGGCCAGTATCCGTTTCCCTTTCAGAATATCTTCGGCTGACATGGCAGCCTCCCTGCGAGTGAGCTACTTCACGTAAGAAGGCAGAAACAGGGCAATCTCCGGATAGGCTAGCAGAAGTATCGTCGCGAGCAAGTACGCGGGAAGGAACCAGACGACCCCCTTGAAGACCGTCCCGAGGGCGATATCCGGATCCATTCCTGCAACGACGTACGCACTGATACCCACCGGTGGCGTAATTGCGCCCATGGTGGTCACGAGGGTGAGGGTGACCCCGAACCATATCGGATCGTAGCCCATCTGGGTAACCACAGGAAAGAAGATAGGAATGGACACCAAAAGAAAACCGAGAGCATCCATTACCGATCCCGCTATGGCGTAAATGGCGAGAATAGCCACCATGATGACCCACGGCTGCACCGGTAATTGCGCGACGAAGTCGGCGATCTGGAAAGGAAGCCTGCTGATGGTAAGGAACCGGCCGAAAATCACGGCCCCTGTCACGATCACGATGATCATGCAGGAGACCTTCAGCGTGTCCATCACTGATCCAACAAAACCCTTCCAGGTCAATTTTCTCCGAATGAGACTGAGGAGCACAGCGAAAAAGGCGCCCGCGGCCCCCGCCTCGGTCGGGGTATACGCGCCGGAATAGAGACCGGCCATCACGAGAGAAAAGAGGACGATCATCTCAAATGCGCCGGGGATCGCCTTGATCTTTGCCATGAAGCTGGTCTTTTCCCCGCCTGGCCCCATCTCGGGACGAAACAGACAGATGACATACACGGTCAGGCAGAAGAGCAAGGTCACAAATATCCCGGGCAATGCACTCCCCCAAAAGAGCTTGCCGATCGACTGCTCGGTGTAGATTCCGTACACAATCAGGACCACGCTCGGAGGAATCACAACACCCAGGGTAGAGCCGCATGCAATAGCCGCGCTGCTCAGGACCGGTTTGTAGTCATATTTCTTCATCTCCGGGAGCGCCACGCTCGTCATGGTGGCCGCGGTGGCCGTGTTTGAGCCACAAATTGCCGAAAAACCCGCACAGGCCACAATGGTCGCCATGGCGAGTCCCCCCCGCGTCCGGCCCATCCACGTGTACGCGGTGTTGTAAAGATTTTTGTTAACCCCCGCGTAAAAACAGACCTGGCCCATGAAAATGAACGGCGGGATCACGGTCAAACCGTACTTCGAAAAGGTTGCCCAAATCTCGGTGCCGACCAGGGAAACGGCAGCCTCCGGAGTGAGGATGTACCAGAGCCCCCCAAGACCCACGATTCCCATGGCAAAGCCCACCGGAAGCTCCAAGAGGAAGAGCAGCAGGAGAAGTATGACAATGCCCAGGACTCCAATCATGTCCCATCCTCCTTGGGCGAAAAGAGCAAAACCAGAAAATCCACCGCGAGAGTGAAGGTCATCAGAGCGCAAGCCGCAGCCACGCCGTAAGTGAAGGGATAATAGGCCATCCGTAGTGTTTCGGAGACCTCGCCCGAGAGACGAAGCGTGTTGGCATATGAACCGACTTTCCACGCGGCTACAAAGAAAAACCCCATCCCCAGAAGCAGGCTGAGTCCCACCACGAATCTACGGACAGGAACAGGAAACTTCTGGGAGAGGATGTCGACAGCGATGTGGGTCTTCTTGAGTTGCGTGTACCCGAGAGGGAGTGATACCGTCAGCGCCCCGAGGAAGCCAACGAGCTCATACGCGGCAGACATGGGCCGGCCGCCAAGTCTCAGCACCATGTTGGCGCAGGCAATGCCCATCATGAGGATGAGAGAAATCCCCCCAAAGAGCACGAAGATGTCGTTCAGATACTCAGTGAATCTCTTTAGCCCTTCCATAGTCATTCCCCTCGGGCAAGCGCGGCCCTGGAGGAACAGATGCCCGCTGACGGAACATCCGTCTTGCTGACTCCCTCCTTCACGGCAACCCCCGATCCGCCACGAGGACAAAAGGATAAGGAGCCAGTGTCATCTGAGAAAAGCGAAAGGGGCACGGGTTTCCGAACCCCTTTCACACTGAAAAATATCAGTGGACCGTCGGCGGTCTTACTTCATCTCCTTGATGTACTGTGCCTTGAGTTTCTCGAGATCTTTGAGGAAGGCTTTTGCCGGAAGTCCCGCGGCTTCCGTTCGCTTAATATACTCCTCCCGTAACCCGGCGACCTTGGACATCCATTTGGCCCGTTGCTCCTTGGTGAGCTTGATCACTTCAACATTCTCCTTGGCCTTGGACCACGCCACCGCCTCTTCCGCGTGCTTGTCCACGTACTTTCCCGTCCAGATGGCCTGCTCTTTGCTCAAGCCGTTAAAGACCTTCTTGACATCCGCGGGCAAAGATTCCCATTTCTTCTTGTTCATGACAACGGCAAAGGGCACCACCCAGAGGTCCGCGACGGTAATGAACTTGCAATATTCAGCAAATTTGAAATCTTTCATCACTTCCAGAGAGCTCACCAGTCCGCTGACAACTCCCTTCTGCAGGGCTTCGGGCACCGCGGACATGGGCATCCCTTCGGGAGCGGCCCCGAGCAATTTCATGATCTTTACGCCCGTGCCCGTGGCGCGCAGCTTCATCCCCTGAAGGTCTTTCAGGTTTCGGACCGCCTTGGTGGACATGATATTGGTGGTGGCGCAGGTAAACATGGTGAGCACCTTAACATCCTTGAACGATTTGGGCTTGAATTTGCTGTACAGCTCCCACATGACAACACTGGCCACTGCTCCGCTCGGGAATTCTCCGGGCAGGTCCATCGCTTCAAAGAGCTTGAATCTGCCGGGCTGGTAGGCAGTGGCAAGACATCCGATGTCCGCGACCCCCTTGACCACCCCGTCAAACATATTCTTCGCGCCAAGAAGGGTACTTCCCGGAAACGTCTTGACCTTGACTTTTCCGTTGGTTCGCTTCTCAACCTCCTTGACCCACCTTTCCATTTGAACGCACGGGAACGTACTCGCGGGTGGAAAGTTGGCATACGTCAGGTTGATTGTGTCGGCTCCCGCCGGTCCTGGTGACCAGATCCCTCCCAAGACCGGAATAAGACATGCCGTCACAACCGCAAAGATCCAGAGGAATCTTCTCTCCTTCATTACTCACACCTCCTAATTATGAAAATGGGGAAGAAAGGTGGTTAATAAACCAACGCGCGGTAACACAATCTTGACCCTCTGAGCCTACAGGAGTCTCGATCGGCTTGTCAATGAGAATTGGAAACGGATCAAGCGGGCTATCGGGCACTGCTGGATGCATCCCATTCGAGCCCGATAGTGGGAAAGACGTTCAGAATTCGCCGACCCGAGCAGGGTCGGGATCGGGCGGTCGACTCACTCCTCA
>JARRRG010000136.1:0-6522 GCA_037380965.1 Deltaproteobacteria bacterium | reverse complement strand
GACCGAGCCCCTTCCTCTTGAGAAGCTCGTGAAAGATCCGGGGGGCAAAGGCGTGGATCTACGATTCGGTGGTCAGAAGGCGCTCATCCCCGTGTGGAAATCGGGGTGCATCGTCTGCCTCCAGAGTTGCCCTGGAGGAAAGATCAGCAATCACGCCTACACCATCCGAGATTACGTAGAGGGTCGGGCAACGTTCACGGTTGATGAATCGCGCGTGCCAAAGGGTAAACGAAAAGCGGTCGTCATCATTCGACTGCGCGACCGATGATTGCGAACCTCGTTCTCGCGACCTCAACTCATGAGCATCCTTCCTCGTCACTCACTTGAAAAGATGCCGATGAATCAGGCTTCGCCTCAGCCGTCCGTTCGAGGATGGACGCGGATCTCAATTTCTTGCCAGATTCAGGAGCGTGGTCAGCTTCGCGCCTATTCGGGATTCTCTCTTTCGCAGATACGTCCAGTCAGCCCTATCGACCAGATGTGGATCCCGCTCCACGAGCGCACGAGCCACCAGTTCAGTTACGGTGCCGGTGAGCCGTGTACACTGCTCCACATGAGCCTTCGGTATTGCCTTGACCTTCTTGGACAGCACCCGGCAGCATGTGGATCCGAAGAGCTCTTTGAACCCGCCACTCAAGGCACCACATGTGCATCCGCTTTCGCCGATACCCAGGGGAAGGGTGGAGACAATGCGAATGGCAAGCTCATCGTCCATCCCTCCGGAGAGCCCTCGGTTCAAAGCAGTCACGACCGCCTCGGAACAGAGCAACTGCCCTGTCTCGAATAGGTTTTGCGCTCGCTCTCTTACAAGGCGTACCAGCTCTTCCTGTTCAGCGGGAAGCCTTGGCCTATGCTTGCTCGTCATGCTCATCTCCTGGGTAACCGTTCCCGCCGGACTTGCCGTCTCGAGCTGCCCCGTGCGCAAAGACATCGCTGAAACGAGCGCTCCATACGGCACGAGGATCTCCCGCCACTCGGTACGCATGAAGACCTCCGGAAGCATTTTGCTGGAGCGGGTCTTTCGGCAGTCCGGCCTTGTGCAGAGATATCGTCAATGACTCGGCTTTCTTGAAGGGTACTCTTATTACCATAGGATATCACAATAAATCAAATTGAAATAAACGATGAATGTGCGCACATGGAGAACCGGCTGCCGCGGCAACGCTTCGGGAGCCGCGTGCTGAATCACACGGTAGGATTCGGCTGTGGAAAAGTCTTCAAAGGCTGATTGCTGACAATTGGAATTCGAGGAGTGCACGGGTGGTTTCTGTTCTCTCATATCTCACAGTTCATTGTGAAAACGCGCGGGGATCTCATTCGACCTCAACCCGCGTTCGGAATGGCGAGCGAGTCCTTGACGGGGGATCTATTCATGCTGTTATAATGCAGCCGGCGGAGGGGAGTCCTGAAGATGATATCTGGACGGGATGAGCGTGAGAGCAGCAGCCGCGGTGAGAGAACTGCGGCTGACTTGATAGGGGAGCGGACCCGTTTGAGGGCTGCCACGTTGGATCGTCAGCAGACCCTGCAACAATGGTTGGCGAAGGATCCACAATGCAATGGGTAGGAATGCCTCCGCCTCTCGGGGGCAGATTCGGAATCATTCTGCTTGCGTTATTGTCAGTGGTGCTCGTTATGGGTGGATGCGGTTCGCGGGGAGGGCCCGGGGTCGCGGGCAAGAGGCCTCCGCCCAAGGTTACCGTCAGCAAGCCGCTCAGGAAGCAGATCATCGAATGGGATGCGTACACGGGCCGGTTTGCCGCGGTCGACTCGGTGAATATTCAGGCACGGGTGAGCGGGTATCTGGAGTCAATCCACTTCACGGATGGCGACACTGTCAAGAAGGGTGATCTGCTCTTCGTAGTCGATCCTCGTCCGTTCAAGGCTGCATTGGAACAGGCACGGGGCCAGGAGTCGCAAGCTCGGGCCAAGTATTGGCTGGCCAGATTGCAGCTGGCCCGCAACAAAGTGCTCCTGGATCAGAAAGCCATATCTGAAGAGGCCTACGATGAGCTCTCATCCACCGCGCTGGCAGCCAAAGGCCAGGTGACCACTGCCAAAGGCGTGGTGGCGGATGCTCAACTCAACCTGGATTTCACGAAGGTCCGGTCTCCTTTTGACGGGAGAGTGGGCCGCCACCTCGTCTCCGTGGGCAACTTGATCAGCGGAGGCAGCCCCAATTCAACCGTTCTGGCGATCGTTGAAAGCCTCGATCCGATCTATTTCTATTTTGATGTGGATGAGCGGAGCTATTTACGGTATCTCGAGCTGGCCCGAAAAGGAGAAGGCCCCGGTTCCAAGCCACCGAGGAATCTTGTGCTCGCGAAGCTGGCGAACGAAAAGAAGTTCGAGCACAAAGGCCGGATGGATTTCATGAATATTTTGATTGATCCAGGGAGCGCTACGATTCGGTTTCGGGCTGTTTTTCACAACCCGGACTTCTCGCTCCTTCCGGGTTTATTTGCGCAAGTGCGCGTGCCCGCGCTCAGGGAAGATGCCATCCTCATTCCCGGCGAGGCCATAGGACGAGATCAGGGCATAGAATTCGTCTACGTGGTCAAGAAAAGTGGCGTGGTGGAGCGCCGCAAAATAGTGACAGGCCCGAGCGCCTGCGGTCTCCGGATCGTGCGATCGGGCCTGGGTGCCGACGATACGTTGATCATCAATGGTCTTCCGCGGGCGCGGCCGGGGCAGCGGGTCCAGCCTGTCCAGGGAAAGATCGCCCTCGGCTCGGACGAATGCCTTGCGGAGAAGTTCCCGGAGCTGTTCAGGCAGGGCTCCGGCAAAGGCTCAGAAGCCTCGAAGGGAAGCCGCAAGTAGCCTCTCAAACGAGCCGTGGCCGCCCAGGTGCCCTATGAAATTCCCCCATTTCTTCATTGAGCGGCCGATTTTTGCCACGGTGGTCGGCCTCGTCATCGTGCTCCTCGGCATACTGTCGTATGTGGGACTGCCTGTCGCCCAATATCCCGACGTCGTTCCCCCCACGGTTGTGGTCACCACAAGCTATCCGGGCGCTTCTGCAGACGTGGTGGCCAAGACTGTGGCCACGCCCCTGGAAGAGCAAATTAACGGCGTGGAGAACATGCTGTACATGGAGTCGATCTCCACAGCAAACGGGAACCTCACCCTGACCGTGACGTTCGCGCTGGGAACCGACCTCGATCTGGCCCAGATCCATGTGCAGAATCGCGTGGCTATAGCCGAACCCCTGTTGCCCGCCGACGTGAGGCGCATCGGGGTGACGACCTCGAAACGCTCGCCGGACCTGCTCCTCGTATTGCACCTGGTCTCGCCGGACAACACGTTCGACCAACTGTATATCAGCAACTATGCCTATCTCCACGTGAGGGATGTGCTCTCCCGTCTGGATGGCGTGGGCGAGGTAATTCTTTTCGGTGCCCGTGAATACAGCATGCGCATCTGGTTGGACGTCGACTACCTCAACGAATTGAACATGACGGCAGGGGACGTGGTGAGCGCGGTCAGGGCCCAAAACGTTCAGGTGGCCGCAGGCACCCTGGGACAACCGCCGCTCCGCAAGACAGTCCCGTTTCAGTGGACCGTCAGTACCTTGGGGCGCCTCACTACTCCCGAGCAATTCGCCAACATCGTGGTGAAAACGGAATCGGAGGGACGGATCGTAAGGTTGGGGGAAGTGGCGCGGGTCGAGCTCGGCGCGCTCGATTACTCGATGAACAGTTATCTGGACGAGCAAAACGCGGCTGCCATCGGAATCTTCCAACGGCCGGGCTCAAATGCCATCGCGACCACCGCCCGGGTGATGAAGACAATGCAGAAGCTGAGCAAAAGCTTCCCCCCGGGTCTCGAGTATCGAGCGGTCTACAATCCTACCGTGTACGTGGAGCAGTCTCTCAGAGCAGTGATCGAAACCCTGCTCATCGCCTGGCTTCTGGTGGTCCTGGTCATCTTCCTCTTCCTTCAGACATGGCGCGCGACCATCATTCCTGTTGTGGCGATACCGGTTTCCCTTATCGGAACACTCGCGCTCATGAAAGCGCTCGGCTTTTCTCTGAACATGCTGTCGCTCTTCGGACTTGTGCTCGCCATCGGCATCGTGGTGGACGATGCGATCGTGGTGGTGGAAAACGTCGAGCGCAACATAGAAGAAGGGTTGCCACCGAAGGAAGCGACTCACAGGGCATTGGACGAGGTCGCGAGCGCACTGGTTTCCATTGGATTGGTCCTGGTGGCGGTGTTTGTCCCCACCGCCTTTCTTGGAGGTATCAGCGGCCAGTTTTATCGGCAGTTTGCACTGACCGTCGCGGGATCCATGAGCATTTCGGTGGCGGTTTCTCTCATCTTGAGCCCGGCCATGTGCGCTCTCTTTCTCAAACCTCGGACTGCGAAGGGACAGCGGGCGTCGCGGGTGTACGGGATGACGCTTGGATTATTCTTCCGAGGATTCAACAGGTTGTACGAAAGCAGTCGTGTCCGGTACGGCCGCGCGGTAAGCCGGCTGGTGAGGATAGCCGGCGTGGCCCTGGCTGTCTATGTGGGACTGATCGGCCTGACGATCTGGGCGTTTCAGCGCGTGCCTTCCGGCTTCATACCGACGCAGGATCAAGGCTATCTCATCGTGAGTATTCAGCTCCCGGGAGGCGCTTCGCTGATGCGAACCGACGCGGTGACCCGCCGGGCGGCAAAGATTGTGCTGAGTACTCCCGGAGTGAAGCACTCGGTCGCGTTGGCGGGCCTGCAAGGCACAACCAGAACGGAAAGCTCGAACGCGGCCACGGTCTTCGCCCCGCTCGAGAACGCCACAAAACGGGCGAAAGAGGGACTCTTGATGCCAACCGTTCTGGCGGATCTGAGAAAACGGTTGTCCGTGATCGAGGGCGCGCGCGTGGTGGTGATTCCGCCGCCTCCTGTGAGAGGTATCGGTACCGCGGGTGGATTCGCGCTACGGGTTGAGGACCGGTCCGATGCAGGACCGAGGGCTCTTCTGGGAGCAACCAGAAAGCTGCTCTATGAGGCAAACGAAGCCCCGGGACTGGTTCAGGTATTCACCACGTTTCAGATCGATAACCCGGAGATCTATGTGAATATTGACCGAACCCAGGTCAAAATGCTTCAAGTGCCTCTCCCTAACGTGTTTGAAGCTCTTCAAGTCTATCTGGGGTCGCTGTACATAAATGATTTCAACTTCCTGGGTCGTACGTGGCGGGTACTGGCTCAGGCGCAATCAAGGTTCCGCAAAAAGCCCGGCGATATTAGAAGGCTCAAGACCCGGAGCTCTACCGGCGCGATCGTACCGGTCGTCTCTGTCGCCATCATCGTCCAGACAACCGCGCCGGATCGCGTAATGCACTACAACCTCTATCCTTCATCGGACGTCCAGGGAGACACCCTTCCAGGATATAGCTCCGGACAAAGCATCTCCACGATGGAGCGACTGTTGAAAGAGACCTTGCCGGAGGGAATGGGCTTTGAATGGACGGGCCTGGCGTACCAGGAGAAGCTGGCCGGCAATGTGGCGATTTACATCTTCTCGCTGTCCGTGCTGTTCGTCTTTCTTGCACTGGCAGCCCAATATGAGAGTTGGCTGCTTCCTCTGGCCATCATTCTCATTGTGCCTCTCTGCGTGCTCTTCGCCCTGGCGGGGATTGCTCTAAGGGGTATAGAAAACGATATTCTCACGCAAATCGGCTTCATTGTCCTTGTGGGACTGGCCACCAAGAACGCCATTCTCATCGTAGAATTCGCCAAACAACAGGAAGACAGAGGTCTGAACCGGTTCGATGCTGTGGTCGAAGCCTGCAGACTCCGGCTCCGGCCCATTGTCATGACCGCGTTTGCCTTCATCTTCGGCACGATACCACTTCTGATCGCGGTGGGTCCCGGCTACGAGATGAGACGAGCCGTCGGAACGGCCGTGTTCAGCGGTATGCTGGGGGTCACCCTGTTCGGACTCTTCCTCACGCCGGTTTTCTACGTAGTCCTTCGCAAGCTGGGCATGATGCTCCGCAAGGACGAACCGGATGCCTGATACGGGATGTGTGGTCCTTCTTTGAGCCGATGTGTCCCGTCGCTCTCCTGCGCAGCCCGGATCCTACCCATGCGGGGAGTTAAACAAACGATTGACTTAATCGCGCGCGCATGCTAATCTCATTTTTATTCAGTAGTGCCGTGCCTTCTCGTTCAGGAAGTTCCGAAGACGGCGTGCTCTTCTTATTTCCCGTGATAGGAGAGGATGGAGCCAGCGTTCTTCCGTTGGTCCGAGAACGTGTTGAGGAGATGTTGGATTGGATTGTCCCGTGTGGACGAATCCGCGGGCACTCGCGGTGCAATATGTCGCACGGAGGAATTTCGATGTCGTTACGCGCTCCGCGATACCGAACTCGAGGAGGAATGATTGTGGACGAACCACGTAAACGACTTATCGAGGCAGGTCTCGATCTGTTTGGTAAGCACAGCTTTGATGGGGCCAGCACCCGCATGCTGGTAGAGCAGGCTGAGGTCAACCTCGAGCCATCAAATACTATTTCGGCGGCAAAGAGGGGC
>JARRRG010000135.1:0-5922 GCA_037380965.1 Deltaproteobacteria bacterium | reverse complement strand
GCCACTCGGAAACGGGATTCGTCTTATACATCCCCCGTTCCGCCATGGTAACCAGGTCCAGGACCCGTTGCTTTTTGACCCCTTTGCGAAAAATGAGCAGGCCGCCGTCAGGCCTCAGGATGTCGCCGAGATGCGTGTGAATGTCGATGATCATTGCCGCCTCCTCCGGGACATGAAGTAGGCCGAAATGGCCGGCTCGACGAAGTAGCTGAGTTACCGCCTGTACGGCTCGGACTCCCAGCCGCCCTCTTCAACCACCGTGTTGTGCTGCTGCAACCGGAAGCGCAGCCCCAACCTGTTCATCAGATATGCAGAGTCAAAGGATCTCCGGTATAGCGACAAGAGGTGACCGGAGCCTTACCTTTTGTCCGCCCGTCTCATTCGGGCGATCGCCTCCTCCCTCAATGCCTTCTTGAAGAGTTTTTCGGTAGCTGTCAGAGGAATACTGTCCCTGAACTCCACGACCTTTGGAATCGCGTAGGGCGGCAGATGCTGGCGGCAGAATTCTCTGATTTCCTCTGGCGTGACCGTATCTTCGGTTCCGTCCTTAAGTCTGACCGCCGCCATTACTCGTTCGCTCCCAGGCCTTTCAGGATCCGGTATTCCAAAGGCCGCTGCCATAAGAACGTGGGGATGCCTGAAGAGAACTTCGTCGACCTCGGTGGTGTACACCTTGTTGCCCGAGACGTTGACCATGTCTTTGATCCGGTCGCTCAGGTGGAAGAAACCATCGTCATCCATGAAACCGATATCACCGGTCCGTACCCAACCTTGCTCGTCGAGACCTGCGCCGGTCTCGGGCCAGTAGCCTTTCATGATCTGAGGACCCCGGAGCACGATCTCACCAGCCTCCCCGAAGCGCGCTTCTTCGCCGGTAAGCGGATCCACGAGCTTGCATTCGGTGTCCGGGGCTGGTACCCCGAGCCCATGCTTCTCGATGGGCATGAATCCAGTGATCTTGGAAAAGGCGGTGATGTTGAAGTGAGTCAGGGGGCCGGTCTCGGTAAGCCCGTACCCCTCCGAGACGGGGGATCCTATCCCTTTCTTGATCTTGTCGGCCACTTCCACGGGAAGTGGCGCCGCGCCACTCATGGGTATCGCGTTGAGCCTGCCGATCTTTGCCTCCGCTATACGCATGAGCTGGGTGGGAACCGCAGGGATCATCAAGGGACGGTATTTCCGGATATACTCCACCATAAGGTCGGTGTCCCGCGGGTCCGGCATGAGGATGATTCTCAATCCCAGGTATACGGCTGATTGCGCTATATAGTGCCCGTAGGAATGAAACAGGGGAACCGGCAGAAAGAATGAAGCCTTGCCTGCGATACCCTTGATCATGGGCTTCATGATCCAAGGAAAGCCCTGTCGCAGATTGCTGTACCGATTGAAATGGGTGAGCATCACCCCTTTGGGCACGCCGGTGGCGCCGCCGGTAAAGGCCAGGATGGCGAGGTCCTGCTTGGGGTCGATTACAACCGGGGGAGGATTCGGCGGGTTATTCTCGATCAATTCGCGGAGCTCATGGACCTTGTGTGGAAGGGCCACTTTCACTGGCTCCACGTCGTACCCCGCGGTAGACGTGATGATGATGTGTTCAATGTCACAGCAGGCTCTGATGTTCAGCGCACGGTCCAGATGCTCCTCCCTGCAAATGATGACTTTGCTCCCGGAACTGCCGGCTTCGTGGGTCAGCCCCTCGTCGGTCCGAAGGATGCTCACGGGAACGATTGTCGCTCCTGTCTTCAATACTGCCCAATCGGCGATGAGAAACTCCGGACAGTTCGGAAGGTACAGGCAAACCCTATCCCCCTTTGTCACCCCGATCCTGGCAAGGCCGGCGGCCAATCTGTCCACCTGGTCTTTGAGCTTCCCATAAGTGATGGTCCTTTCCAGAAACAGGATGGCAGTTTGTCCCGGGTATTTTGCAGCAGCGCGGTCCAATGCGGTAAAAAGAGGTACCTCGGGGTATGGTGCCAGGCTCATTTCCAGTTTGTACGGTCCCAGTTTGTAGCTGCCGGTCCATGGCAGGTCTGCGTAGCCCACTGCTTTGTTACCTTCCCTGTAGAGCACTTCGGAATTCATCCGAAATGCCGGATTTGAAGTGGGGGCTCAAGCCGGGTACATGTCGGGGATCAGACTCTCCAGCCCGAGCTCTTTGAGTTTCTCAGGAGTCGGTTTACCTGTCTCCACGTCCCAGCCCCGATATTTGTAGTAGGTCTCCTTGAGCTCCTCGAGCAACGACTCGTCCATGACCATTCCTTTGCCCGGCCCTTCGGGCAAAGGATCCTCCAGTAGCCGCGCGGGGAGCTTGTCGGCTGAGCGATCAGCACCCTCCCGCACACAAAACGCTCGCATCAGGTTGAAAATGCGCTCCCCGGCCAGACGAAAGCCTGTCTCATCCATTTTCCATCCCAGCCCGGCGTTGATCAGCTCCAGGCAATCATCGACCTGCAACAGAAGCCCCATGAACTTGCACGCGCCAACGCAGTCGAACACCGTCAGGGCGTTTTCCAGGTCCACTAGGATCTTCGCCTCTTGAAGCCTGGGAGAGAAAGGATCTTCAATCTGGCTGTCCGGCACCAGGAGAATAGGCGTGTCGATAAAGGCCGGGGCTTCGATGAAGCCGGTTATGTGATCGCCTCCACGGTTGGCCGTCACATATCCTAACCCGCAGATCTTGGCAGCACGAGGATCGTAACCGGGCAGCTCCAGGCCCTTGACGTTCATGGCGAAATGTTCGGATCCCTGCCCGAGGGATCGAGCCATTTCGCGGGTGCCCAGTGCGAGAAGATCGCCAACCCCCTCGCGGAGGGCGATCTTTTCCACCAGCTCCACGACCATGTCTGCGTCACCGAACCGGAGCAACAGGCCTCCGGTTTGACCCGGGCTGAGGATTCCCCTCTCAAAGCATTCCATGGCGAAAGCAATGGTGGAGCCCGTGCTGATGGTATCCAGTCCGTATTCGTTGCACAGGTAGTTGGCCATGGTGACGGCATACATGTCAGAGACGCCGCACTGAGCCCCCAAGGTGTTTGTGCTTTCGTATTCAGGTCCTTCGCCCTTGCGGCCTTTGAACTTGCCTTCCCTGATCTCAGACCCGCGTCCACACGCGATAGGACAGGCGAAACACGCAACACCCCTCACCAGGACCTTATCCGACAGAGCTTGGCCGTTGACGTCATCAATCCCGTCGAAAACGCCGCTCTGCCAATTACGGGTGGGATAGCCTCCCCGTACATTGACCATGTCGGAGACCATGTTAGTCCCGAAACTCTCAAAACCGACCTTTAAGATCGATTCATCGATCAGGTCACTCTGCCTCTTGGCAGACCTCTTGAAAACCTCCGGCTCCGCAAGGTTGACTGATGCTTTACCGCCGCAGGCAATTGCTTTTAATCGCTTCGAGCCCATCACCGCACCGACACCGCAGCGCCCTGCTGCACGATGTTTGTTGTTCATGACGGCCGCAAATCGGACAAGATTTTCGCCGCCGGGTCCAATGCAAGCTACTGCGAGTTTTCGTTCGGCGCTCTCCTGAATTGCGTCCTCGGTTTCTGAAACCGTCTTGCCCCAAAGGCCCTGGGCGTCACAGAGCTCTGCCTCGCCGTCCACCAGCCGTAAATAGACGGGTTCTGGCGAGATGCCCTCCACAATGATTCCATCAAATCCCGAACGCTTGAGAGCAGGGCCGAAGGTGCCGCCCGAGTTGGCGTGACCCCACAATCCCGTCAAGGGTGATTTCGTGACCACCGAGTAACGGCTGGCGCTGGCTGACGCTGTTCCGGTCAACGGACCACTCATGAAGATGAGCTTGTTCTCAGGTCCGAGAGGGTCAGCGCCTCGGGGAACCTCGTCGTAGAGATGGATCGTGGCCAGACCGGCCCCTCCCAAAAACTTCTCGGCCCAGTCGCGCCTCGTTTCTTCTTTGGTGATTTTTCCTCGAGTGAGATCCACTCGGAGTAACTGTCCCGTGTATCCAAACGGCATGACCGGACCTCCGGGAATCATGCATAACCACATCGATTTCTGTGGACGAGCCAGTACGCTTCGCTCCGAAACGTCAAACATTCTCAGAGCGGAGCTGAGCTGGTCCCTGCCTACCTGTGTCACACACCCGCCGGACGAATTGGGCTCTGAGCGGCTAAACCCCAAGCTCCGATCTGAATGTGCTCATGTGAGCGCGGTACGCTTCAACCTCTTCGGACGACATCTCGTCAGGGAACTGAAGTTCCATGCTTGTGATGGAATCAACGATTGTGTTGGCGTACGGCGCGACCATCACGACCTTTTTGATGTCACCGTGCTCGAGCTTGATCTTTCCCCCCATAAAGTCAGCCGTGAATTTGCCCTGCTTTCTCAGGATCCTCTTCCACTCCTGGGGCGGCGCTGACAACAGGAAATCACCTTCTTTGACGGCCTCCTCCTCAGTGAAGAAACCAATCCTTTCCAGCTTGCCCTCGTCGAAAAAGGCCCCGAAAATGATCTCTCGGTCTATGCCACACGCGGGTTCTGCCTGTAAGCGGAAGCAGAACTTCCAGGACACCTTTTTCAGCTTTTCCTCGAATTCGGACGTGGCCCTGTAGCTGCTCGCGCACTTTTCAAGCCACTCGGGTGTGCAATATCGATAAGGCAACATCTTGGCCCTCCTTAAGGGTTGTTGGACCGGAAGAGCCGGCTGCCTCCGGCCCTAACCATGCCGGCGATCGTTCTCAAAGGTATTGCGTGGCAATCTCTTCCACGGGAATGTCATTCTTTAACAGGTCGAAGAAGACCGTACTGTCGATGATCCCTTCCGGAGCATACACACCGCTCTTCTCGATCTGTCCGTTGACGAGCATCACGGCCCCAAGCACAGCCGGAAGAGCGGTGAGCAGGTCCGCCTCCGGCGAACAGCACCGGTACGAATACTGGGCAGTCTGCTGATTTTTTTCGCCTTTTACGTCTACTCGGAGAGCCACCCCCTCGACCCCGAACTCGCCGTATCGGTCAGTCGTTTCTTGAATCATCCTTTCCACCAGATCCGTAGCGATGGTCGGGAGGGCCAGAATGAGCGACGTGGCCACATCGCGCGCGTTCACGTTGTGCTCGTTTACGAGCATCTCGGTGAGGTCGGCCATTCCCATGTTCTTCATAAATATGGCAATCTCCGTGAAGAGCTCCGGCCATACTCCACCGTTGTTCGTAACGTTTTTCACTCCCTTGATGTACCGCGGGATGGTTACCGGCTCCGGATGGCCGACTTCCTGGACTTCGAAGAACCCTATCGGGTGAGAGAATTCCATGGTCCTGGCTACGGACATGGCGGGAATATCCACCCACTCACCATCGCGGAAGGTTCTGATATTCCCTGATATGGCGTGAAAATAGTGGTCGATTATCGCACGTCCCGTCATCTTGGGATCGATGCCGGTCCAGGCCCACGCGGTATGAATGTCGTCCACACGATCGAGTTTCCCCGCGCCCTCCGCGGCCATGAGATTCGTAATGCCCGGGGTGGCGCCTAAACCGACGATGATCGGAACCCCCGCGTCCCGCGCGGCCTTGTCGTGCTCCAACATTTTTGCGGTCGCGTCACCGTCGTCGCATACGTCCACCAGAGGAGTTCGAGCCTCTATGGCCGCCTTGACGATCGGCTCCCCGAAGATGTAGTACGGCCCTACATAATTGATCACCGCCTCAGCGCCTTGAAGCGTCTTCACCAGTGAATTGAAATCCGCTGCGTCCACCGCGACGGCCGACGCGTTGCCGCTAACCTCCCGGGCGAGGGCCTGGGCAGCCTCGAGGTTATAGTCTGCGATAACCGCCTGCATTTCGGGATACCGCTTCACCAGCTCCCGTACGCCGCTGGCCCCGATATGTCCCGCTCCGCCTAATAAGATGATCTTTTTCACCTGGCTTCTCCTTCCTCGTTCTGTTGAACCG
>JARRRG010000134.1:0-5924 GCA_037380965.1 Deltaproteobacteria bacterium | reverse complement strand
GCGCCCGGACGTTCAAGAGGACACGAGCGTCCCTCTCACCACATTACCCGTATGCTTGCGAGAATCGCGGGCCTTTTGCCTTGAGCTGCCGCGCATCGATGCAACCGCAGGCACGTTGATGCCTCAATCCCGCGCATGGATTTCCCATGCCGCCCGGAAAACGCTCTTCCCGCGAGAACCTTCTACCAGAGGTCTCATGCTGTTCGGCAGGGATCTGACGTCTCGTCCCGATACGGACATTTCTTAGCATGGAATGCGGGCCACCGTCCAGTTCGGCCGTTGTTGCCATCGGCCGCTCGTCGCAACGCCGGCCGGCAGGGCATGCAATCGGAGCTCTCAGCCCGACGATTCTAATGTCGCTTCATCTTGAGCGGCGCCAGGTTAAGTATGGGAGAGATTATGTGATCGAACGCGCGCGAGGTGGGTGAGGTGGGGTACTCCAGCACAAAAGGCTTGCCGTTGTCGCAGGACATCACCACGCCGGGATCGATGGGAATGCGGCCCAGGAATCGGAATCCTGTTTCGCGGGCAAGCTTTTCGCCTCCCCCTTTCTTGAACAGATCGTGCTCCGCGCCGCACTCGGGACAGACAAACCCCGCCATGTTCTCGATGATGCCGAATACTGGCATGCCAAGGCTCTTGCAGAATTGGATTGACTTCCGCACATCTTTGAGGGCCACTTCCTGCGGAGTGGACACAATGATCGCCTGCGCATTGGGGGGAGCCATCTGGCAGATAGAAAGAGGCTCGTCTCCCGTGCCCGGTGGAGCGTCAACAATGAGGAAATCGAGGTTTCCCCAGTCCGCCTCTCCCAGGAACTGGCTTATGATGCGGTGTTTCATCGGACCGCGCCATATGACGGCATCCTCGCTCTGTTCCCGGACAAGGAACTCGATGGACATGACCTTGAGGTGATCCGAGTATCTGACCGGGACGAGCCCGCGCTCGGACGGCCCATCCAATGCCTTTCCCTCGAGCTTGAGGAGCTTGGGGATGCTGGGACCGTGAATATCGATGTCGAGCAAGCCGACTTCCCGGTCCGCAGCCGCGAGGCTCGCGGCCAGGTTCACCGCGACGGTGCTCTTGCCCACCCCGCCCTTGCCCGACAAGACCATCAGCGTGTGCTCGATCCGCGTCAGGGAATCCGCGAGCATGAGATCCTCTCGAAGTTCCTCCAGTTCTTCTTTGCTGATGACCTTCTTCTTTTTTTCTGCCATCGCCCGTCCTTTGCTCCTGTACAACGCTGATGCGCGATTTACGCGATATTTCTCCCCTCGAGGAGCTTCTTGGACTTGACCCGGTGGACATCCAGCCCCACTTCCTTGTGCGACATGCCCATGGCAAGTCCGATCAATTGTGTCAGGTAAAATACCGGCAACTTGTGTTTTTCCTTGGACCGCCGCGCGAGGATGACCTGCCCCATATCGAACTGCTCGAAACATGACGGACAGATCACGGACAGCGCCTGAACATGGCGCTCGCGAAGATAGGAAAGCTTTTGGCGGGTAAGCTCATATCCGGCTTCCTGGTCCATGTTCGATCCGAGCGGATAGCCGCAGCACAGGAATTTCCTTGAATACTCGGTCGGTTCCACCCCCACAAGGGAGAGAAGGTGATCCATTTGCACCGGCACATACGATTCGGCAGGGGACAACTCTGTGGGATACATGTACTTCGGCGGTCGAAAGTAGTGGCACCCATAGTGGCTCGCTACCCTCAGCGGTATCTCCCGGACCGATTCCTTGATGATCTTCTCGACCACGCTGTCCTGGTAGAGCACGTCGAGAATGTGGGTAACTTCGATTGTCCCGTTGAAGTGATGGTTGTGATCTTCCAGGATCCGGTTGACTTTGCGGCGCCTCGAATCGTTCCGCTTGAGAATCGCATTGGCTTCCTTCAGCGTGTTCACGCAACCCGAGCAGAGGGTGAGCAGATCCAGCCCCGCCTCCTCAGCCAGGCAGAGGTTTCGGGCGGCAAGTGCGAGCCACGAATCGTAGTGCACCAATTTCATGCTACTGGGCGGCGGACAACACGAGAACGGAAGGTCCACCAGTCCTATTCCCAGCCGTTCGCACACGAGGCGGGTTGCTGCTTCAAATCCCGGGTATTTGATCGGGATGGCACATCCCAGATAGAGCGCATATTCCATGGCTACCTTTTCATACGGCACGCCTGCTCAATCGGCAGGCTTCAGAATTCGACGACTTCGTCGAGTTTCGTCTTCTCGAGGATGTCCCGGATCTCCTCGACCGGTGCGGGACCAAGCGGGGCCAGGCCGTGATGAGCCCTCATCTCGTCGAGTTGGTGGACGATCATGGACCGGCCCGTCTTTGCAAGAAGCTCAATCGCCATACTCAGCCGATCCGGAATGTTCCCGCGCCTCGCGGCGGAATTTCTCAGGGCCACAAGGAGATCGGTGATGGGAATTTTCTGGGGACATCGATCTTCGCAGACATGGCACGTGCAGCACAGCCAGAGTCTTTCGTCTTCCACGACCTGCTGGTGTCCCAGGTTGAGACATCTCAGGATCGTTTCCCTCGGTCCGATGGCCGGGGCCACTTCCATCGCCGGACAAGATCCCGTGCAGCGTGCACATTGATAGCATTCGTACAGATCTTCCCGTGAAAAGAACTTCCATATTCTCAGTGTGGTCATGGTTGATTACTCTTCTTTTTCAGGGATTCCTTGAGCCGTTCCGCGTCCCGACGGATTTTCTCGGGCGACAGTTTCCTGAGCCCTTCTTCCATCTCTTTGATAACATGAGCAAATTGTGCTCCTTCTGCCGCCGACACCCACGCGAGCCGCAGACGTTCCTTATTGATTGCGAGCTTTTCCATGCGCCTCCAGAACCGTTCGACTCTTCGTGCCGTCTGCCGGTTGGCGTTATTGTAGTGGCAATCCGCGGGGTGGCAGCCGGAAACGAGAACCGCGCCCACTTCTTTCAGGAACGCCCGTTCAATCCACTTGGGCGAAACGCGGCCGGAACACATGGTTCTGATGATGCGGACATTCGCGGGATACTGTATCCTCGAAACCCCGGCAAAATCAGCGCCCGCGTACGAGCACCAGTTGCACGCGAACGCGATGATCTTGTTCTGCGGCTCATGGCTGAGCGCCAGATCGATCTGGCTGACGATTTGCTCTTCCGTGAAATGGGTTTGGTCGATTGCACCGAACCTGCATTCAGGCACGCACGTACCGCATCCTTGGCAGGCCGCTTCTATCACGCGGTAATGGCCGAGCTCTTTGTCCCCCTCGATGGCGTGGTAGGGACAGACAGCCGCGCACACGCCACAGGCCGTGCATTTGTCCGGATCAATCTTCGCGGTTATCGCGGGGATGGTGACCTCTCCCCTGCTCATCAGGATATTCGCCCGGGACGCCGCGGCTGACGCCTGGGTCACCGAGTCTTTGATATCCTTCGCGCCTTCGGCCGCACCCGCGAGGAAAACGCCGCCGGTGGTGGTGTCCACGGGCCTGAGCTTTGGGTGGGCTTCCATGTAGAAGCCATCCGTGTCCGTGGAGAGATTCAGGAGCCTCTGGAGCACATGGGAATCCTCACGGGGCCTGATGCCCACGGAGAGGATCACCATGTCCATCGAGTACCGGTAATGTGTCCCGAGGAGCGTATTCTCGCCGAGGAGCGTGAGATTATCGGTGTCGATGTCCTCAATGATCTCGCCGGGAACCCCTCGGATAAACGTCACGCCTTCTCGACGCGCCCTCATGAACAGGTCTTCAAAACCCTTCCCAAAGGCCCGTATGTCGATGTAGAAGACGAAAATCTCGGTCTCCGGCCAGTGCTCCTTGATGAGCAGTGAATCCTTGATGGTATTCATGCAGCACACATTGCTGCAGTACGGATTGCTCCGCTTGCTCCTCGAGCCGATGCACTGGAGGAAGGCCACTTTTCGCGGTCTCTTCCGATCTGACGGACGGATCAGTTCTCCGCCTGACGGTCCTCCGGCATTGATCAGGCGTTCGAATTCCAACGTGGTAATAACATTCGGGAATTTTCCATATCCGAGCTCGGTGAGGGGTGTGGGGTCGTACACATCCACCCCGGTCGAAACCACGATGGTCCCCACTTCGAGGTCCAGGACCTTATCCCGATCGGCAAAATCGATACATTTGTGCTCGCAAGCCTGAAAGCATCGATCGCACGCGACAATACCCTGGGTGTTCAGGCACTTGTCCATGTCTATGAGGACTTTGGACGGGACCGCCTGGGCAAAGGGGATGTAGATTGCTCTCCGAATCGAAAGCCCGGCTTCGAACTCGTCCGGGGTCAATTGCGGGCAGGCCTCGATACAGTCACCACAACTGGTACATTCATCGGTTACGTACCGCGCCCGCTTGAGCACCTTGACCCTGAAATTCCCGATGTGTCCTGACACCTCTTGAATCTCGGAGAGCGTAAGCAGCTCGATGTTCGGGTGCCGGCCCACTTCACTCATTTTAGGAGCCAGGATACAGATGGAACAATCCATGGTGGGGAACGTTTTGTCTATCTGAGCCATTCGGCCTCCGATACTTCCGCTCCGCTCCACCAGGTAGACCTTGTAGCCCGCGTCAGCCATATCCAGTGCCGCCTGAATCCCGGCAACACCGCCGCCGATGACCATTGCCTTCCGCGTAACGGGGACCGTCAATTCGATTTGGGGGGTGAGCCTGGCAGCCCGGCCGACAGCCATTTCCACAAGTTCTTTGGCCTTTTCAGTCGCCGCGTCCTTTTCGTGCAGGTGCACCCAGGAACAATGCTCGCGAATGTTGGCCATTTCGAGAAGATAAGGGTTGAGGCCCGCGCTCTGACACGCGGCCCGGAAGGTGGGCTCGTGCAGTCTCGGCGTGCAGGAAGCCACGACCACACGATTGAGATTGTGCTCCCTGATGTCCGATTTGATCTGCTCCTGTCCCGGTTCGGAACACGTATAGAGGGAGTCCTTGGCTACAACCACGCCAGGAAGTCCCTCCGCATGCTCGGCAACTTCTTCACAACGGACGGTACCGCCTATGTTTTTTCCACAGTGGCAGACGTACACTCCGATCCGAAGGCTGCCAGGGCCTGTGTCCTTCCTTTGTTTGTTTATATCGTCTTTCACTTGGCCTCTTTCCTCCGACAAACAGCCTCGAGCTCCGTAACAGTGGATTTCCCCTGCCGAGGAGGGCGATGCTCCCGTGGAGTCTCCCCGGACGGGCTCGGTAGGGCCGTCATCCGCACCTTTTCATTCTCTCGGATCCTCAGGGCCGCTCTTGCATCGGCCCGATGCCGGCACCGGCTTCACCTCCTGGAAACTGAAGCTGCCTGCTGCGTTCGGCGACACTCTGGTCGGATAGCAATTGACAACCTCCGCTCGAACCATGCCGCCTGAACTGCTCTTCGGGCAGAAAAGTCCGCCGCTGGATACCCGCGGCACTAGGAGTTCGCGGCCCGCTTCCTCAGGATTTCCCGTCCGTATTGGAACCCCTTGTCAAATGCCGAAATATTGAGCTCCTCTGTCCCCGCGGGAATGGATGACAGGACGGATTCCTTCATGGAATCATACGCGGCCACCTGGCCGAGCGCGGTCAACGCTCCCAGCATAACGAGATTCGCGACGATCGACCGGCCCAGCTCCTCTGCCATGCGGGTGAAGGGAACCCGATACACGGTGATTCCCGGCGGGTCTTCGTTCAAGGTGACGAGGTCCTCGTCCAGAATCATCAAACCTTCCGGACGGATCACCGAGCCGTACGTGTTCAGCGCCCCTTGGCTCATCAGCACGAGAATGTCCGGTCTCAGCACCTTTGGGTAGTGGACGGCCGTATCCGAAATTACCACGTCCGCACTGCACGATCCGCCCCTGGCCTCGGGACCGTAACTCTGGGTAAAGACCGCGTTCGTCCGTTCAAACAGGGCGGCGGCCTTTCCAAGTATATGGCCC
>JARRRG010000133.1:0-5944 GCA_037380965.1 Deltaproteobacteria bacterium | reverse complement strand
AGTCCTTATGATAAGGTTAACAAGGACCGCGGCCGCGCAGCCGATGATCAATGCCGGGAGGAAAGGGATCGCCCAGATGCTGAAACAGGTGTAGGTCACCATGGCGGCGATCATGACGATCTCGCCCAGGGCGAAATTGACCACGCGGGTGGTCGTGTAGATGATACTGTAGGCAACCGCCACCCGGGCGTATATGCCTCCCGTCAAAAGGCCGGTGAATAAGGATTCGATCATGGGGCCTGTCCCGACTCATGGTTGGGGCCCCACCATTGACTGGTGGGGCCGGGCTCGGTCTATTCGGCGGGCAACATCTTGCCCCCTTTGAAGCGGAACATGCGTACGGGCAAATGGCTCAGAGCGCAGTGTTTCTTGTCGGTTATGATGTACGTGATTCCGCTGATTCCCTTGTACTTGCCAAGCTTCTCCATCCCATCTCGGATCTGCTCGGGTTTTTTGCCAAATTTCTCAATGACTTTGGCCAGATAGTTCATCGCGTCATAGTACTGGAACGCGTGCGGCTGGGTAGTCAACGTGTCATTATATCCCAGTTTGCCGAATCTTTTCGACCACTTTTTCGAGAACTCCGCGAACTTGGGATCCTTGGTGTCAGACGAGGTGTTTTGGGTCATGGCCACGTAGGCTCCGTCGCCTTGATTCTCGGCCGTGGTCCTGAAAGCCAGTTCGGTGGCCGCTTCGCATAGAAGCAGAGGCTGTTTCATCTCGAGCTTCTTCATGGTGTTGTAAATGCGGCCCGCGGGCGCACCCAGCGTGCCAACCACGATGACGTCTGCATTCGCGTCCTTCACCCGGCTCAGGGCTGCCGTATAGTCCAGCTCCATCAACGGGAACATCTCCGAGGCGACGAACTCAACATTGTTGGCCTTGGCGGCCTTGGTCAGGTCCTGCTTCCATTCCAGTCCATAGCCGATATTGTCGTGCATCAGCGCAATCCGCTTACCTTTGAGCTTGTCTCGGGCCATTTTGACCATGGCGTCGGCCTGCTGGCTTACCGTTCCTGCGAATCTGAAAACCCACGGGTTGCAGCAGTTCTTTTTCTTCGCGTCCACGCACTGCCAGGGACAGGTGATGTCGGACTGCTGGGCTCCCAGAATGGCAGGGACTTTCGCCTTGATGCAGACGGGGACCGTGGCCTTTGCCGACCCGGTGATGGTGGACGGAAAGTACGCCACCACTTTTTCCTTGTAGATCAGTTCCTCGGCCTGCAACGCGGCTTTCGTGGTGTCCAGAGCGTCATCGCGGGCCAGTAGCTCGACCTTTTCGCCTTTGATGCCTCCCTTCGCGTTGATCCCGTCTATGGCCATCTCCAATCCCGCTTTGGCATCCAGTCCCCACGCAGCGAACGGACCGGAGAGGACCCCTCCCATCCCTATCTTGATGACTGCCTGGGCGTTGCCGGCAACAACCAGGCAGCCACACACGAGAATAAGGGCGAACAGCTTCACGGACGTCTTGCCAGTCATCACTCCTTCTCCTTCCCTACTCTGTTCCCGCCTAGATCTCAGGTCTCGACGGGGTTTTGCCTGCCGGACCTGTTCGGGTCCCGCAAAGTGATCGTCTGCACACCTTTTCACCAATGACATCACCTATGAGCCATCTCCAAAGCCCACACATTTCCGCCTCCCCGGTAAGATCGCTGCGGCTCCAACTGCAATCCGTCACCTGCATGCACGTGGAAAAACCGCAAGGAAAACGACCCCTGCCCTTGTCAGCTCTCCATCCTCAGGCCGTGTCAGCGGCGTCGACAGCGTCTCCCTTCCGCGATTCAGGCATTGTCCTTTTCTTCGAGGATCATTTGGGCGACGATGCGGGCCGCGGTTCCCACTACGTCCGGACAGTGCGTGTCGTGTCCCCCGAGACTCTCGAACTCATCCCAGTCATGAGGATCGAGGAGGTTGAAGGATTTGCCCATTTTCCTCCGCTGGATGTCCCCACAGGTCAGCGATCCCATTTCCTCGCTAAATCGTCTCGTGAATTCCGCTCCCAGTCGGTACGCCCGAAAGCGTTTCTTCTCCGGGTCCTCGATATCCCCGAGCGAACGGCCGTAGAGCTGGCCGAGGAGCATTCCCGCGCCCACGGCTGCACCGCACTGACCTTTGGAAGTCAGGCCCATGCCCCCGGCCTGGACATTGGCCGAGCGGAAAATGTCCTCGCTGCGCATCTCGGGGAATAGCGCGTACACCGCGGCGATGACACATTGCGCGCACCCGTGGTAGGTCTTTTCGAACTCGAAACCGAGGTCGTAGGCCTTCTTGAGAATACTCTCATCCATCTCCATCTCCTCTTGCGCATTCCCACACGAGGCCGCGTCGTCCTCGTGCGTATCAGCAGAATGGGCCGCGACGCGGGCGAATCATCCCAGCGACCCGACCGGGGCGATTGTCTCTAGTCCGGGATACCTGCCAGTTTCCTGGCCATTTTCTTCTTCATATCCATCTTGCCCAGGCGTCCGTACATCACCTTCTGGGTCTGGGGCGAACCCGCACCGTGCATCGATTCCACGAGCGCGGTGCCGCCGGTCATATTCTCGATAAGCCGGAGAATGCGGATCCGGTTCTCGGTCGAGACCCCCTCCACTCCGGCCAGGTACTTCTCGACGTACTTCCCGATCTCCGGGCTTGTGAGGTCCCCCTCAAAGGGCATGGTCGCGAGGATTCCGCCGGCCACGTCATGGGCCAGCCGAGCGATCTCGTACACGTGGCGGCTCACATTGTGCTTGGTGCAGTTGGCCAGCAGCGGGTCCGGGTAATACGCGCCGCTCGGCGTCTTCTGTCCCATGGCCGAACAGGAGACCGAACCGGAATAGAGCGTCTCGGTGAGATGCATCATCTCCGCGAGCTTCTCTTTGATATGAGACGCCTTGTCCGTCCCCTGCATCTCCGCGGCCACCGCGCAGGCCCCGATAACCACATCGGAAACCCCTCCCTTGCACCCTCCGTAGTTCTGACGGTGCAGGGTGGCGAACCGCTCCACAAGAAGACCCGCGAAATCCGTTTCCCCGCACATGAAGACCCGCTCCCAGGGAACGAACACATTGTCAAACACGAGGAGCGTCTCCCCGCCCACGAGTCCGTATTCCGGATTCCCCGCGTCAATCGCGCCGCCGAACTTCCGCTCGTCATTGGTCTGCCGGCCGAAGATCTGAATCACGCCCTCTGCGGTGAGCGGCACCGCACAGACGAGCGCAAAGTCCCGGTCCACCTCCCGCATGAACTGGGTGGGCATGACCAGGATCTCGTGGCTGTTCGCCGCTCCGGTCTGGTGCGCCTTCGCGCCCCGTATGACGATCCCCTCCTCCCCGCGCTCCGCGACGTGGGTAAAGAGATCCGGGTCGCTCTGCTGAGACGGGGATTTGCTCCGGTCACCCTTGGTGTCGGTCATGCCGCCGACCACCATCTTGTTGGTGCGCTGGATCATCTTCAAATATTCGAGGAACCGCTCGTGGTAGTCGGTGCCGTGCTTCAAGTCGATATCATAGGTGGTCATGTACGTCGCATTGAGCGCGTCCCAGCCCACACACCGCTGGAAGCAACTGCCAGTCTCATGGGCTATGGCCCTCAAGAGCTGGACCTTCTTGATCAGATCCTCCACCGACTGATGAATGTGGGTGAACCGGCTGATTCGCTCGCCCGTGAGATGGCTCGTCGCCGCGGCGAGGTCCTCGAACTCGGGCTGTAACGCCATTTCATAGGTCTTGGCCGCGGAGTTGATGTGAGGAATGAATGCCGGGTGAGTCGTGACATCCTCGACCCGCTCACCATTGTAGTACACCACGTGCCCCTGCTCCTTGAGGCTCCGGATGTAGTCTTCTCTCGTCTCGATCTCCATGGGAATCTCCTTGTCCCGGAAAAAGGGCCCCCCTCCCGCATAAGACGATTCACCGTCCCTTGACGGTTCCACGAATGCCTCCCGCGTGATCGATCTCTCGATGATGCTCTTCGGCCGCCCCGGATCGAGTCCGCAGCGATATGACGCCAATGTTCCGACCGTTACAAGCCGGTCCTGGAACGGCGCCTACCAGCCCATCCAGCCACCGTCCACATTGACCACCGACCCGTGAAGAAAATCTGAGGCCGAAGAGGCCAGGAACACTATCGTTCCCCCCAGATCTTCAGGTTGACCCCAGCGGCCGGCCGGCACACGCGCCAGAAGCGCCGCGGACCTCTCGGGGTCTTTGCAAAGCGCTTCGGTCGCATCGGTCTCGAAATAGCCCGGCGCAACCGCGTTGACATTGATTCCGCGGCCGGCCCAGGCGTTACTGCAGGAGCGGGTCAGGCCGAGCAGAGCATGCTTGGTGGCCGCGTAGGCCGGCACAAAAAGCCCTCCCTGAAACGAAAGGACCGAGGCCACGTTGATAATCTTCCCCCGGCCCTTGTCGAGCATCAACCGGCCCGCCGCCTGAGAAAGGAGAAAGGCCGCGGTCAAGTTGATCTCCACTGTCTGATCCCACTTCGATTCGGGAAATTCGACGATCTCTTCCCTTTGGATCACACCGGCGTTGTTGACGAGGATGTTGACATCCCCCATTCGGTCGGCCAGGTCCGGAACCACCCTTGTCGTAGCCGCCCGGTCGGTGAGATCGGCCGCGTAATGCACACATCGACGGCCCAGTGCGCGGATATGTTCTTCCACCTCGGAATTGGCATTGCGGCTCACAAGGGCTATATCGGCTCCGGCCTCGGCCAAGGCCAGAGACATGGCCTTCCCGAGTCCCCGCGTGCCGCCCGTAACCACCGCGACCTCACCATCCAGGCGGAATTTGTCCAGCACCATCTGCTTACCCCTACGTTCTATCTGAAGGTCAGTTCGCGAGGCCGAACTGTTCAATATTGGCATCGGCCCAATCCTGGATTCTTTCGATCTCGGCTCGCCCCCCGTCACTCCGGAAAAGGTGTCGAAAGCGCCCCTGCATTTCGAGGTACTCGGTTACGGGCACTCTCTTCTTTTTGCTGATCTTGTGCACCCTCGTGATTTCACCCCATTCCATTTCGAAGAGCGGCACCAGACCGGAGTTCACGGCCCGTCGGGCGACTTCCATGGTGAGGTGACTCGGGAAGCCCCACACCGAGGTGCACGGCTGGTCTATCTGGATGTACCGCGGCCCGCAATAATCCATGGCCTTCGCCACCTTGTTCCGAAGATCCTTCAGAAACGCGACAGACGCGGTGGCCACGTAAGGGACGCCATGTGCAGCGATGATCGCGGGCAAATCCTTTTTCATTTGACTCTTGCCCAATGAACAGGTGCCAGCCGGTGCGGTCGTGGTGGAAGCCCGATACGGAGTCGCGGCGGAGCGCTGCCCGCCGGTATTAGCGTAGGCAGCGTTGTCAGTACAGATGTAGAGCACATCCTCCCCTCGCTCCAACATCCCGGAGAGCGCGCCGAACCCGATGTCGAATGTCGAGCCGTCACCACCTATGGCCACAACGCGGGTATCGCTCTTACCTTTGGCTCGAAGCGCGGCCGCGACACCACTGGCCACCGACGGACCGTTCTCGAAGAGGTGGTGAATCCAGGGCACCACCCATGGGGAGTAGCCGTACGGCGAGCTGACCGTCTCGAGACACCCGGTCGGAGTCACTACGATTACGTTGGGACCGGTGGCCCGTAATATGTGTCGGACAGCCAGCGTCATGCCGCACCCAGGGCAGGCGCGGTGGCCCGAGACGAAGAGCTCATTGTGTTCAAACTCACGTTTCTCGTCCATGATTTCCCCTAGGGTAAAATGTCTCGATTCAGGTCAACCCAGTAGGCTTCCGGGAGGGGAAGACCGACAGCAGCCGTGTCTTCGGCCTTCTTTACGATCCGCGCAACGGTCTTCTTATTCACCTCGCGTCCACCCAGGCCGGCGATGAAGTCGATGATCAAAGGGGCGTCCGGACGGTTACACACTTTTGCTTTGAGGTCCAAACCGATGGCTCCTTCC
>JARRRG010000132.1:0-9776 GCA_037380965.1 Deltaproteobacteria bacterium | reverse complement strand
ATTGTCAAAGTAGTACGCGGCTGCCTCGTCCCTGATACTCTCTTTGATTTCTCCGGCTTTTTTTGCCTTCCGCACCAGATCCATCCAGAATCCCCTTGCCTCCTCCTCGAGCTTCCTGGAGACGCTCGGGGAAAGTTCGTTCATGGCACAGGAGCCGATGTCGGTGTAGATGGCCAGCAAATCCGGGTGCGTCTTTGACAGACCAACGAGATCCTGGAAGATCGTAGAAATGGTGTCGTAGATCGGTGCATCGCTGCCAATGTGCTTCTCCAGGAGCTTCGAGTGCAACGTGTCGACCATGAATTCGAAGATGGATCGGTACACGGCCTCCTTGTTCTTGAAGTATTTGTACAGTGCGCCGTTGGAAATGCCGGCCTGTTCGCAGATCTCAGCCACCGTGGCATGATAGTAACCCTTTTGTGCGAAGACCTTTGCAGCGGCTTGGAGAATGAAGAGCCGTTTCTCTTCAGGCAATATTTTGAAGGTACGCTCCACTTGACGAAGACCCCGGTAGAGAGTGAACGCTTACTCTCTATCGCGCGGCCATCGGATCTGTCAAGGATTTTTTGCTGCCAGCGGTGATTTTTGCCAAGGCCCCTCTAATGGCCGAGGCAGCAGGATATGGTCAAGCCATTGGAACATGCCGGTTTCCGCGATTACGTGCCGGGTGGTCGCTAGCCGGGAAACCGATGTGTTGAACATCGCGTGACCATTCAACACAGGGACTGCCGCGACCATGCACGACGGCTCAGTGAAGACGTTGGCTGCGAATGGATCATCTTAGAGAACCCGGGGTGTGAGGAGAGGGTCGCGGGCTGGGTAATCGGAGAGCTTTCGGGCAGGGTGATCTCTCAGATGAGGTGGTTCCTGAGAGGGTAGTGACGGTTATCCACGTCACGAGCAGAGCCGGATTGGAACGGGGCCGGGTGAAAGGCGCTCCCGCACGGTAATAACGGAAGGCCGCGGCCGGCCCGGCTCTCGCTCTGAGGGACCTCGTAGCGATTTCATGCCGCGGTTCCGCGGCAATGTTCCGAGCAGGGCTCTGCGGCCGGACGATCCGCGGATCGAGCTCTGCTCGGGTGATGGATTGGTGTCAGGCGCGCGTGGTATCGGTGCAGCCCGTGACCCTACGGTCCCACGATGGAGACCGCGATGGTCGCGCCGCCGGGAGTGCCGCCGAGGTTGTGGGCCAATCCCAACCCGGGATTCTCCACCTGTCTCGGTCCGGCTTTCCCCTGGATCTGTTTGTAGAGCTCGTAGATCATGCGCAGGCCCGACGCGCCGATGGGATGTCCGAAGCACTTGAGGCCCCCGTCCATGTTTACGGGAAGCTCGCCGGTCAATTCGAAGGTGCCCGCGTCGATGTCTTCCCGGCACCGGCCTCGTTGTGAGAACTGGAGATCCTCATAGATGATCGCTTCAGTGATGGAGAAGCAATCGTGCACTTCAGCCATGCTGATCTCTTTGCGAGGGTTGGTGACGCCGGCTTCCGCGTACGCGGCCTGGCCCGCGCGATGGGTCTCCTTGACCATGGTCCAATCATGTTTGGGATTCATGTACCCTTCCGACGGACCCACCGCTATCTGGAGGGCCTTGATGTACACCGGGTCCGCTCTGAAGTCCTTGGCCATATCCTTTCTCACCAGGATGGCCGCGGCCGCGCCGTCACTGACGCCGCAACAATCGAGCAATCCCAGGGGCCATGCGATCATGGGAGCCTTCAGGACCTGCTCGACCGTAATCTCTCGACGGAAATGGGCCTTGGGAGACAGCGTTCCGTTGTGATGGTTCTTCACCATGATCTTGGCCAGCATGGTCCTGCCCTCTTCCGGGGTCAATCCGTACTTGTTGAAATAACTGGTGGCCATCATGGCAAAGTGTCCCGGCGCGGTAAAGTTCCGGCTTCTGAAGGTGTTCGGAGCGGTTGAAACGAGGCCCATGGCTATGTCGTCCGTCGGCAGACCGCTGTAACCTGAATCTTTGAGCTTCTCCGCGCCGATTGCCAATGCAATGTCGCACACTCCCGAAGCCACGGCGTACGCGGCGTTTCTGAATGTGTCGGACGCGGTCGCGCACATGTTTTCGAGGCGGGTGATCGGTTTGTAATCGAGCTTCAAGGTGGTCGCAAGAGGCTGACTGGGAGCGGGCAGGTCCGACCAATAGGACCCGATCCACACGCCTTGTACATCCTTCGGTTCGATGCCGGCATCCTCGTACGCCTCATACACCGCGTCGATCACCAGGTCATCGAAGCTCTGGTCCCAGTTTTCACCAAACTTGGTGCATCCCATTCCGACCACGGCAACTTTATCCTTTATACTTTCCATTTCGGCTTGACCTCCGAAGATCTAGTTCTCAAAGCACCCACGACAATTCGTCACCGGATCACCTGACGGGCCGAGACTTCCACCAGTACACCTGTATTCCCTCCGTATTACGGAATTTTCGGAATGTCATTTCCAGCGGCAAACCTACCGCGATCTCGGATGGATCGCGATCGGTAATGTCCATCATGATCCTGCCCCCTTCCTCGAAATCCACCGCGGCCAGGGTCGTAGGCGGATCGGGCGACACCGCAAGATTGTCATGGGAGAAGGTGACAATTTTCCCCTGCTTGTCGGCAAAGGGATAGTACGTAAAATCGTCCTTGGCTCCGCAATCCATGCATATTCGCTGCACCGGGTACTGTATGCTCCCGCACCGGTCACACCTGGAGCCGTACAGGGCTAATCCGCATTTCCGGTCCCGGTTGAGCGCGACCGCGGACGCGGGCTCTTCCCGCGGTCTCATGGGGGGCTCGGTCGCGATGAGATTCCTCCAGCGAAGGTATTTCTGGTACGTGGTAAGGGCCTTGGAGCCGATCATTCTCGTCACGGCCTGCTTCTCCCGGATCTCCGCGATCCGGTCGGTCACGGTAAGCGCCATCACGTCACAACCGTCACCGTACGTGACCCAGAGGAGTCGATCGCCGGGATTGGACCCTTCAAGCGCCGCGGCCATGAGCACGAGGGGGTGAGCGGATCCCATGTTCCCGGTCATTCCCCACAGGGGATCGACAGCCTGGGCTTTCGCGTCAAAGCCTGCCGCTTTCGCGGCTCCCTTGAGGTAAACAGGATTGGGGGCCTGCATCACCACCCGGGTAACGTCGCTCGGCTCGAGCTTGAACTCGCTCATGGCCGCGGTCACCGTCTCGGGCACGACCTTCATGTAGCCCCGCTCTCGAACGAACCGATCCTCCCAGGAGCGGACGAATCGCTCATCAGCTCGGCGGTACACGTCAAAGATTTCATTGTTCACGGTATACACGCCATCGATGGTCGCTATGAGATCGGAATCGCCGATGAGCAAGGCTCCCGCGCCGTCGCCGAACTCCAGCTCCTTGGAGCCGTTGGGGAGGCCCAGACGGAGGTCCGACGCGCATACGAGCACGTTCCGGCCGCTGGAACCGGCAACCGCGTCGATCGCGAGCTGAACGGCATCCGACCCTGATCTCAACGTTCCGGAGATGTCGGTTGTGCGCGCGTTCCGATGCAGATCCAGTGCTGCGGCCACCAGGGCCGAGGACTGCTTTTCCGCGTAGGGAAAGGTGGTTGAGGAAAAATAGAGCGCATCAATCTCCTCTTCCGGAATGCCCTTGAGACATTCACGGCACGCTTCGACTCCCATGGTCACCGTGTCTTCATCAAAGTTGGCCACCGCCTTTTCACCAGGGACCTGGAAGCCGCCCCAGTACTGGCCGATCTCGGCCCTATTCAACCGGTAATAGGGGATGTACACCCCGTACGATGTAATGCCGACCATAGTAACCTCCAATTGCTTGTGTTAGTAACCTCCAATTGCTTGTGTATCTCTCCTCAATCACTTCGATCGTTCCTGCCCGCGCAAGGTCCGCACACGCGGCTGTTGTTGGCCTGGCGCCACAATCCCCCCTTCTCTCCCCTCTTGTTCACAGAGGCTGAATCGCGATCGTGATGCCTGAGCGCGCCCGGTATTCGAGGGCATAGGACCGCGTCGGACTCGCACAAGGGCGAGCCTGTGCAGGCCCGGTCAGACCCGGAGCCTCATCGAGGCCGATCCTACGCTGAATTAAACAGGTGGTAGAATGGTCACATAAGGGAATTGATCAGTGATTCGAATTGCTCCCGGCCGGTGGCTGAAATCATGCCATCCTCTCCCATGCGGACATCCCGGGAGCGTTCCATGAGCTCGCAATGGCTCAGCACCTCGTTCATTGCCATGTTGATGCCGTATCCCTTGAGCAAATTCTCGGGAAAGTGCTCCCGGCAAATCTCACGGACTGTTTTGGGCCTCTCCCGCACGATGCCGAGAATATCGGCACATCGCCGAATATGATGGTCTCTCATTTCGTCGATCCGGTCGTGGAGGTCCGTGGGATTCCATTTGTCATTGTAATATAGCCGATGAGCAGGCCAGAATTGATCTATTGAAGACGCTTCCCCGATCTCCCCCAGCTTCTTGAGGGATCTCATGTACGTCCGCAATCCGTAAAGCTGTTCCGCGTCGGTATACAAGGGGGAAAGCACCGGTCCGGTCCAGGAAAAGAATTCTTCCCTGCTCGGATGAGGGGTAATATCGGGAAGGATCGTGTCCCCAACGAGCATCGCTTCATTGTCAATCACCATGGCAATTGCGTCAGGCGCATGTCCCGGCACGTGCGTCACGGATATTGCGTCACCCAGGCGGTTATTGGAATCCTCGACGTCAAGCACGCTGAACCCGATTCGCTCCTTATGGTAGTCAAGGCAATTGCGGGTCGAGAACGACTCGGACATGGGGCAATGCCAGCAACTGGCCGGGAATGCTCTCTTGTCCGGCGAGGGCGCGTCCGAGGGATAGACCTGGATCAGTCGTTCATAGATCTTGTGAGCCATGATCCGTGCGCCCGTTGCATTCACGAATTCGAAGAGCCCTCCATCATGATCCTCGTGGCCGTGGCTCAACACGACGGTCTCAATCTTTTTGCCGTTGAAACCGGTGGCGTCTATCATCTCCAGCAGGTGCAATCCGAGGCCTCTCCTGCCGGCATCGACCAGGAACGGCTTCTCTCCGGTCACCAGGTAGTTCCATGTGGGACCAACATCCCATTCGCCTCCGTACACGTTTTTCGTGGCCAGACCGAAAATCTCCCTGCCCGAACGGAGTCGCACCCGTATGATCATATCGGTGCCCTGATGATCTCCCTTTCGGAGAACATCGCATTTTTCGCCTACCATTGGAGCCTCCCTTTGTGCCGGATGCAACCGCGGCGCCCCGGGTCGCAAGCGCCGGCCAGTCATCCACTATACACGGGAGCATGAGGCGAGACAAGAATCGGGCCTGTGTCATTGAGGACGATTCAATTTCTCATGATAGGATCTGTAGACGGGATCCGCCTCCTGTAATTCACGACGCATCACTTTCCCGACGAGGGTTTTGGGTATTTCATGAATGAACTCGATGTATTTCGGAACCTTATAATGGGTGACATTGTCCCGGCACCATTGGCGCAATTCCGCCTCCGTTATTCTTCCCTTCCAATTGTCCCTCAAAACCACCCAGGCTTTTATTGACTCACCGGTTTCTTCATCCGGCAATCCCGCGACAACCACTTCCCGGATACCTTCATGCGGGCCCATGAGTTGTTCCACCTCAGTGGGGAATACTGAATACCCCTTCACTTTGATGAGCTGCTTCTTACGATCGTTCAGGGTTACCCGTCCGTGGTCGTCCATAAAGCCGATGTCGCCGGTGTACAGCCATCGTTTTCCATTCCATTCCCGAATCGTTGTCGCGGTCTCCTGGGGATTCTTGAGATATCCGTGCATTACCGTGGGACCGGTCAGCGCCAGTTCTCCACTTTCTCCCCGCGGCAACTCCCGGGTGCCTGTTTCCATATCCATGATCTTCCATTCGATGCCGGTGAGCGGCAGGCCGATGGTGCCCGTGGTGTCGATGTCACCCAGGGGACCGCCCGATACCACCGGAGAAGCCTCCGACAGTCCGTACCCCTCGACGAGGGCCGCTGAGGTGGCACGCTCGAATCGATCCTTGACGGTCTTGTGGAGCGGCCCTGCTCCTGAAATACATCCCCGCAATTTCCTCGCGATCGGATATTTGTCGATGTGAGGGGAATCCGCAATCCTCTGGAAGAGGACCTCCGCGCCCGGAAAGTAGGTCTGATTGTCGGGAGCGACACGACAAACCGTCTTGAGCAATTCTTCGGTCTCAGGCGGTCTCGGAAAGAGCATCATATACATGCCGCTCCGAATCACCGCATTCATTACCGCGGTCATGCCAAAGGAATGAAAGAGCGGGAGTATTCCGATCATGCAGGCCCCGGGCTTTCTCATCCATATCCAGAGACTCACCTGAATTGCATTGGAGACGCAATTGAAATGAGAAAGAATCGCAGCCTTGGGAATTCCCGTGGTGCCGCCGGTCATAATGTACGTGGCAATATCATCCGGCGCAATTGGTACGTCCAATTGGGCCGGCGCGGAATTCAAGAGATCGAGAAATGGAATAGCATGGTGAGGAACAACACCGGTCGGTATCTTTTTGAGCTTTTTTCCCAGCCATTTCTTCCATGAGGCGACCTTGACCTGATCGACGATATTGGTCACGATCAGATGGTCAATTGCATGCCGGTCGGCTATGGATCCCAGGAGCGCCTCATACAGGGCATCGAGTATGATGACGGTCCGTGCATCGGTGAGCGCCAATTCGTGGAGGACCTCACCGGGTTTATAGGTGGGATTGACACCGGTAACAATTAAGCCCAATTTCGCGCACGCGTAGTAGGCAACGACGTATTGAAAACAGCTCGGAAGCGCCAGCGCCACCACGTCACCCTTTTTCAGGCCCAGGCCGTGCAAGCCCGCGGCCAGGGAATCCACATGGCGCAGGAGCTCATGGTACGTCATGAACGAATTGAGGAACCAGATTGCCGGCCGATCCGAATGCTCCCTGGCTGTTTCCAATAACATTGCGTACAGGGTCATTTCAGGAAAATCGAAATTCCTGGGCACCTCGGCCGGCCAACCGGCCTCGGGTTGCAGCCACTGTTTTGACTCGTCTACCCGGAAAGAATCCGTGTCTCTCATCCTCTTCTCTCCTGAAGCATTCGGTTGGCCGTTTCTTCCCTGCTTTGCCGCCGAGCGAAAAAGAGATATGCTCGTTGTCCGTGAGTTCTCGCTCGGCCAGGTTCAATCAGAGAAAACCGGGAGGCATGACTCGTATTCGATGGATTCTTTTCTTTTCATAGAGGGCCTCGTAATTGGGTTTTCAATTGCCGCGCCGGTCGGTCCCATTGGGCTGCTCTGTATTGTGAGAACGTTGTCGGCAGGTCGAGCGGCGGGCCTGGCAAGTGGCCTGGGAGCCGCGACCGCGGATGGAGTCTACGGATTCATAGGAGGATTTGGCGTGACCTTTCTCGCTCACATCCTCATTGCTCAGCATGTGTGGTTTCGGTTGTTCGGCGGGATATTCCTGGTATGCCTCGGGCTGAAGTATCTCGTCTCGAAGCCACGGGAGAGGGGAGAGGAGGCTGACAACAGGAGCCTCCTCGCAGACTTCGGCTCGACATTCCTGCTCACCCTGACCAATCCAATGACGATCATCTCCTTTGGTGCGGTATTCGCCTCCTTCGGTGTCGGCACAACGTTCAGCACCTACCGGGCCGCGATAACCCTGTTGATCGGAATTTTCTGCGGGTCCGCGCTGTGGTGGGTCACGCTGAGCTTCGGCGTGAACCTCTTTCGGCCCAGAATCGAGGCCAATCAATTGGTATGGATAAACAGAGCCGCGGGAACGATCATCGCGGGATTCGGAATTGCTGCCCTCGTCAGTCTTGCCGTCTGAGCTCATATCGCCACGGACGGCGCATAAAAAGGAATTGTCTCCGGGCTTCCTCTCTCCGGTCAGGTGTCAATTCCTTTCCGGAACGAGGGAGAGCCTTTCGGGAGGAGACCTCACCAGAAACGAACCTGCGTCACCTGTTCTCTCGCTTCAATGAGTTTCGTGACCTGCTCCTTGACACGCTCGTCCGTTATCCGCGCAACTCGTGTCACAGGAATTCCTTCCTCGTTCTCCCGGTACTTCCAGGTGAGCACATAACCGGGCACGAGCGCGTACCGACACCCCCAGGACCCGCAGCAGGAAGAATCCACAACCGCATTGCCCACCGCATAGAGGATCTCCCTCCCATCCACTTCAATCTTTCCTTCGGTATCCAATTCGTACCCTCCGGAAATGGCCCGTACCTCTCTCTTGAGATCGTGGGTATAATCTGTGCTCATAGGTCCTGTCCCTTCCCTCGCGCGACCTTGTGACCGGTGTATGTCATGAGACCATTCGTCCCCGGCCTTCCCAGAATTTTGCCCTCATTGCCTTTTTGTCCAGCTTACCCAGGTTGGTCAAGGGGATCTCATTCCAGAATTCAACGCTTTTCGGCGCGAGCAGGCTCCCCTTGCGCTCCTTGACAAACCGTATCAGCTCCTCTTCGCTCGCGGTCTTCCCCTCATGGAGGACGACAATGGCCTTTACCTCCTCACCCCATTTCTCGTGAGGCACTCCAATCACTGCCGCGGCCTTTATTGCCGGGTGCTCGAAGAGCGTGTCCTCGATCTCACGGGGAAAGATATTGAAGCCGCCGCTCACAATCATATCCTTTTTTCTGTCCACAATGTAGAGGAAACCTTCTTCATCCTGCTTGGCAATATCACCCGTATGAAGCCATCCGTTCTTGATGGTTTCCGCGGTGGCCTCCGGGTTCTTGAAATAGCCGTGCATCATGTTCGCACATCGAACCACGATTTCTCCGGGCTCGCCCCTTTTGACCGCTGTTCCCTCCTCGTCCAGGATCTTCACCAGGGCATGAAAGGTGGGTCGGCCCGCGGACGCGAAAATCTGTTTTTCCCGTTCCGGATCGTCGATCACATGTTCTTCCCTTGAGAGGGCGCTGATTGCCATGGGTGCCTCGGTCTGGCCGAAGAGTTGGGTGAGGATCGGTCCAAAGGTGGTGACAGCCTGTTTCAGGCGTTCGGGGGCTATGGCCGACGCGCCGTAGATGATGTTTCGCAGGCTGCTCAGATCATAGGATTTCAGCTCGGGATAATCGAGCAGGATGTAGATCATGGTGGGAACGAGGTAGGTGGCCGTAACCCCTTCCTTTTCGACGGTCTCGAGGAACGACTTCGGGTCAAAATGATCGAGAATCACTGCTCTGCCCTTCCTCAACAGGACGGGCAGCATGAGGCAGCCGCCCGCATGGGTGAGAGGCGTGAGAAAGGCAAAGACCTCTTCCCAACCGAATCCGAAATCCACCATTTCGATCAGGACCGTGTACACCCATGCCCTGTGTGAGAGCATCACCCCTTTCGGCTTTCCTGTTGTACCACCGGTGTAATAGATGCCGACCAGGTCCTCCGGATCGATCTCCACCGGCTCCCATTCGGGAGGGTACTCTTGCATGAGCTTCTGCAGATGGAGGTGGCCTTCCATGATCGAGGACGGATCCTCACTGACGCAAATGAACTGTTTGACCGTCTCCAGATGGGGCATCCTCTCCTTGACGCGCGGGGCGAGTCTTTCGTGATAGACGAGCACCGTGCATTCCGCCTGATTCATCATGTAGATGTGATCGTTCGAGCTGAGCAGCACCGCGAGAGGAACACGGATTCCGCCCACCTTGGCAACCGCGTACTCGCAGAAGATGTATTCCGGGCAGTTCGCCATCAAGAAGGCAACCCGTCCCCCCTGCACCAGCCCGATCTTCT
>JARRRG010000131.1:0-7460 GCA_037380965.1 Deltaproteobacteria bacterium | reverse complement strand
CAACCCGACAAGCTCCTCCAGGCCCTGGAAGCACTCACGCCAATCATGATCAATATGGGTTTGGGCGCGGCACAACAAACCGGAAACCCCGTCATATTTATGCCGCTCCATAAAGGCGCGGACGGTTTCTTGTCCGACGAGCAGTTCAGGAAATTCTACTGGCCCACGCTCAGAAAGGTCATAGAGGGTCTCATCGAGGGGGGATGCATACCGTTTCCTGCGGCTGAGGGAGGCTACAATACCCGGCTGGAACATATTTGTGACATACCGAAAGGCAAAACTTTTTGGATGTTCGATGAGACCGATATTGTGAAGGCCAAAGAAATAGTCGGTGACACGCTCTGCATCTTCGGCAATGTGCCCTCCGCAATGTTGGCATTGGGCACGCCCGAGGACGTGAGAGATTACGCCAAGAAACTCATCAACACGGTCGGCAAGGGCGGCGGTTTTATCATGGGCAACGGCGCGTTCTTCGATCATGCAAAGCCGGAGAATATCAAGGCCATGGTTGACTTCACCAAGGAGTACGGAGTCTACCGCTAGATAGCCGAACGCTCACAATGTCGCACCTGGAAACCCGGAGAGAGGTTGCGGCTTAAATTTTTTCGTACGGTCACCGGATTGCTACCGTCAAGGACTTCCCGCGGCCGAGCTCGTACGTGCGTCACGTTCAACGCTTTTGTCGATAATGTACCTTGCGGCCAGTCCTGCGCCCATGGCCGGAGGCAGACCACATTTCTCAAAGCCCTTTTCGCGCGCGAACGCTTGCATGGCCTCCTCGCTCTCTCCCGGATTGAGCTTGTATCCAATGGTCACCGTTTCTATGATATCCGCGCACTCAATGTGACCGAGCTCGCGTTGAAACGAGGCCATGAATTGCCGCGCTATCAGGATCGTCTCATTTGTCGCTTCATAATCCAGCCGGTCATCACTGCCGAAACAGAGCCCAAGTACAATGAGACTCCCGGTTATGCCTCCACATAGCCTGCCGGTCCCGCCGATCCCGGGAAATGGGGTCAACGCCTTGATCATATCCATGTTGCCCACGCCAAATTCTTCCATGAGGGCGAGCGCCGTGCCCTGGGCGCAATTCTTCATAGCTACGTTATACTCCTCGGCCCGCTGCTGAACACGCGCCACGATCTGCTCCTTGTCGGCCGACATCGCGTTCGAGTTGCGTTTCTTCCTGGGGATTCCCTCCCTGGATAGTGTTCTGATCCTCGCCTCGATTGCCGGCATGTTCCAGTCTCGTTCCGCGAGTTCCTGCACCCATGCCTTTAATGCCTGCGTGTCTGCCATAGCTTTTGCGTAACTCCTTTTTCGATTGTGGAAGCGTACTGTTGCCCTCGTATGCTCTCAGACGGATCGGAATCCGCTGCGCACCACAAGGTGACACGGCTGACCAAAGGCTTGCGCTCCGGTTGGCCGGGTTTTCAGTGACATGGGTCGACGTTTTGATCCACAGCGTGCCCGTGGTTCGGTGTCGGGGAGAATTCATGCGCCGAGGCATTCCACGTGAATACGCCCTCCCTCATAAGCATTATGGCTGAGCGATAGTCGTTGTGATCCCGGAGGATCACGTTGCGATGTGTACCTCTCTCCATCACGCGTTGCCACACGGTTGGAGCGTCGAAGCTGAGGCCGGGGATTGGCCAAGCGTTAACATGAGGCTCTGCCGTGAGTCAAGCGCGGTCCCGCGTCCGGTTCCATCATTTGATCTTGACAACGGGGACTGGACTCGGTACAAAAGACTGTCTGGAGAAAGATAATGATCGTCGCCGTTAGCAACAGGTGGTTCTTCTTTTTCAACTTTAGAAGGAGTACGACTGCGCGCTGAGTGTGGCGATCCGGCAATAGAAAACGAGACGAGCGGAGCACATGCTCCGCTTTTTTTGGTTCTTGACGCATGAAAAAAGCGCGGACCGGCCCACGGCCGGGCGACCGGCTCGCGGGTGAAAGGGCGGGTGCGCTTTTGCTGAAGCGTCAATGCCGATCTTGGAAGCAAAGGAGAATATGAACATGAACGGACCTCTCGACGGAGTGAGGGTTTTGGAATTATCGATGTTCCAACAGGGGCCGGTGGCCGGCATGCGCTTGGGTGATCTGGGCGCGGACGTGATCAAGATCGAGCCCAGGAACGGCGATCCAGCCAGAGGTTTCATGCGCATAATTGGAGCCATGGTCGGTCTCGAGGGCCGCAATTACTACTTCGAGCACTGCAACCGAAACAAGAGAGGAATTGTCTTGGACATGAAGAAACCGGAGGGAATCGAGATATTCTTCCGACTGGTCGACACGGTGGACGTGTTCCTCAACAACATGAGCATCGACGCACCCATCAGAATGGGGATCGGCCCGGAAAAGCTCCTCGAGAGGAACCCGAGGCTCATATACGCACAGGCTTCCGGTTGGGGCCGCAAGGGTAAGGATGCCCATGAGCTCTCGTTTGACTACACGGGAATCGGTCGTTCAGGGCTTATGATGTCCTGCGGGGAGAGGGGCGCTCCTCCTACGCAAATCCTCCCCGGTGTCGGTGATGAAGTGGGTGCGCTGGCCTGCGCCTGGGGAGTCACCGCCGCGCTCTACGCCCGGGAAAAGACCGGCAAGGGACAGGTGGTTGACACCTCTCTCATGGGCGGCGTGATCGCAACGCTCGGGTTGATCATGGCCGCGCCTGCAATACTCGGCCGGGAATTTCCGAGGGAAGTGAGGGCTGAGGCGGGCAATGCCATGTATAATCACTATCGGTGTCAGGACGACAAATGGATCGCGCTGGCCCATCTCCAGCCGAATCGCTACTGGCCGAAAGTCTGTAGGGCGCTTGGTCTGGAGAACCTCGAGCATGATGAGAGGTTCAACACCATAGAAGCCCGAAGCGCCCATGCAAACGAGCTTGTGGCCTTGTTCGACGATCGGTTTGCCTCGAGGCCGAGACATGAGTGGTTGGAGATTCTTGAGAGGGAGGGATGCATTTGCACGGTCATACAGACGCCGATGGAAGTCTCAAATGACGATCAGGCCATTGCCAACAACTATTTTGTGTACGGAGATCATCCCCATCACGGCACCACCAAGATGGTCGGCTTTCCATGGGATTTCAGCGAAACCCCGGCCACGTACAGGCGAGAAGCCCCGGAGCTCGGCCAACACACCGAAGAGGTTCTCCTCGAAATCGGCTGCACTGCTGAGGAAATAGCCGAGTTGAAAAGGAGCCAGGTGATTTAAATTACGGATGCCTCCTCGATGGATATGAGACACCGTCGAAGCGTCGGGGCCGAGCGTACACGCTCCTTTCAGCGGTGCGCGGTTTTCTCCGACCGACAAGCCGGTCTTCCTAATCCGGCTTTCCGGTGAGGTACAGGTTATCGGCCGGCCAGATGCCCAGGACCTGGCGCATGATGGCCAGCTCACCGACATGATACGCATTGTGATCGGCCGCGAGCACAATTTCACGAAAGATGGTGTAATTCGGCGCATGAGGGATCCGCGCGAACAGGTCCGTTTTCTTGTCCCGCACCATAGCTTTGAGCGCTTCCAGGTCGGCCCGGAATTGAGCGATGCTCCCTCGCCATCCGTCCGCGTCGGTTTCCTCCTCCGGACGGCGATGGTATCCTTGAGGATAGTCCGGCGAGACGTGCTTCGGATTCCGGATGAATTCGAGGATATCCCATTGAGCGATGCGCATGTGCTCCACGAAGTGCCAGAAGGAATACGGCGTCTGTGGAGGCTTGCTGTTGATATGCTCCAGCGGGAAATCGTCAACGACCTCGTCAAGGGTCATGTGGGCATTTCCGCCGTCGAGAAGCTCCAGGAGTTGTTCCCTTAATACGTTGTCCGCTTTCATGTCACACCTCTCTCCCCGTCATTCTCCTCCTTTAGAGAGTGTATGACGCGATTCATAGAGGAACAAGGGCCCATCTTCACATACGAAGGATCGGGTCGGGACAAGGGGGTCAAGCTCGGGTGTCCGCGTTCCGCCGGCTTCCCGTACAAGCTTCACGCATACGTCAAGAGCACACGTCATGCGTCATCTCTCCATGAACGGAGGATGACGGATTCCCCTCCGCACCGCGAGTTCTGCGGTCGCGATCTTTCCGCCGGCTACAGTGTCCAGTTCCCCCAGTAATAGACCTCTCGCACGCTTCGAGCCTTATCTCGTGCCCAGGCCTCCAGCCCCATTTTTTTCATCAAACACAAATTGAATACTTTGGTGTTGTGCCACACGAGGTCTGCCTTATCTGCGTACGGATGAAGGTAATCACACGGAAAGTCCGAGCACTCATGGCAGAATTCAACCCCTTTCTCTTCAGCACAGGGGTACAGGCGGCACGGCATGGGGAGGTGGCTGCACTGTCCCCCCTCGTTGCGGCAACCTTTGCACACCGCGAGCTCAGGGGGAATGCCATAGGCCTCCGAAATCAGGGCTTGAAGTCTCTCATGCCTGCTCGCCATATAAAAGGCGCACGCGAAGCACGGGAGCCCGCAGGGAGGGGTCATTTGATGGTAGTCCACCGGCTCGGTCTGTGGAGAGCTCTCAATCTCCTCCATGATCTCTCTGAATGCAGCCGCTTGCTTCTCGTTCATCATTCCCTCCGAGCGGCGATCCACCATTGAATGAGTGAGCGGACCTGAAAACCCTATCAATGCTGTACCAGCCTTATCCGACATCAGTCGCGGAGTTATGTGTCCGCTTACCAGCGATAGGGGGTGTAGCAGCGTCCCCAGCCGGGGTACCCCCAGCACTTGGTTTTAGGCTTCTCAGCCTTAGGCGGCGGAGAGGCCGGCGGTTGAGGACACTTCGGGCATTCTCGACATTCCGGGCATTTGGGACACTCGGGACATTTCGGGCACTCCGGACACGGCGGTCGTTCCGGACATTTGGGGCACGGCCGAAATTCAGGACACTTCGGACACGACGGACATTTCGGACATTCAGGACAGGGTTGAAATTGAGGGCATTCGGGACACGGCTGTGGCTCAGGGCACTTGGGACACGGCAGCGCCTCGGGGCACTTGGGACAGGGTTGCGGCTCGGGGCATTTGGGGCACACTTGAGGCTCGGGGCACTTGGGACAGGGTGCTCGCTCCGGACACCGCGGACACTGCGGACATTCAGGGCACTTGGGAGCTTCGCGCACACAAATGACGATCCTTTGCTCGCGCTCCCGGGCGGGAACCGTGCGGCCCACTCTTCGTCCCACCTTCGAGCCGGGTGAAGCGGTGGACCTGCGCCTCACGCTGGCTGATCGTTCAGGTGCCGAACGGGTGCCTCTCCACAGTTTCTCTAAAGGTATACGGATGACGCCGCGTTCATCGGGTTGCACGTAAATGGCTCCGTCCGGTCCCCCGGTTTCCCGCTCGGCACGCTCCGGGCACTCTTGCACATAGATGATGATTTTCTCTTCCTTCGGACATGGGGGAACCTTGCGGACAGTTTTGCGCGCCCTCACCGAGCTGGATGCCGCAACGGTTTTCTTCTTGGAGCAGCTTTTTTTGACACGGGACGGGTAGCGGGATCGCTGAAATTTCTTTGGAGGTCTACAGATAACCCGCTGCTCCGGGGCATACGGGTATACGCATTCATCTTGTCCGGCATATCCTCCCAGCAGTTCCAATGGAGCGGTCACAATTCCGAAAACGGCTCCGAAAAGCCCGTCGGAGTATGCATCCTCTTCCGGGTAATATGCCCAACTTCCGTGAGCCGCAAGCAGAAGACAAACAACTGCCGCAACAACAACTCGTTTCATTCTCCTCCCTCCCTCTATAAAGCAAGCGTCTCGATGGTAGAGCCTGTGCGAGGGAAAGTCAACCTCGGCTGCACGGGTGATCCTACGGGTCTTGGAAGATGCTGTTCCCGTGTCCGGGGAGGGGCCGAAAAAACCGCGAAGTACAAATTTTTCTGTTCTCTCTTTGAGGCCACCCTCTATTCCACTCGGCGGTCAACCGTTGAAGCCGCGACAGAACCGGGACCCTGGTCCGCGCTGGCTGAACGATTCATGCGCCTCAAACAGGACATATCCAAGCCGATAGCCGCGATACTGATCCTGAACACCATTTCTCATACCGTGGGCGCTACATTGGCCGGTGTTTTCGGGGTGAAAGTTCTCGGCCTGTCTCTCATGCCCGCGTTCTCGATTCTCTTTACCGTCGCCATACTTATCTTTACGGAAATTATGCCCAAGACGGTAGGCGCGGTATATTGGCCGAACATTTGGCCCTATACGGTGTGGCCGCTCACGGTCATGATTTACGCATTGTATCCGATCATCTGGGTAACCGAGAAGATCTCCCGTCTTATTACCAGGGCCAGGACCGCTCCGGTGGTCACTCAAGAGGAAATACTCGCAGTTGTCCGGCTGGGACAAAAGGAAGGCGAGATCAGCGAGCGGGAAAGCCTCTTGCTGCACAACATCATCCACCTGGAAGACAGGCCCGTCAAGGAGATCATGACGCCTCGCACGGTGATTGCGTCACTTGAGGAGGAGACCACAGTTGAAGAGGCCATAGGGGAAGTTCGGTCAAAGGGATTCACGAGATTCCCCATCTATCGGGGGGACCGGGAAAACATTCGGGGGTACATCGTGATCCATGACCTCTATCAAGCGAAGATCAACCAGCAACAAACCCAGGCGATCAAAGCGTACGTGAAGCCCATTTCCTTCATTCCCGATGCCACGGATTCCCTGAGGGTGCTCACGCAATTCTTGACCCACCGCCGCCACATCGCGGTTGTCGTTGACGAATATGGCGGAGTTGAAGGGATTGTCACCCTCGAAGATCTCATTGAAACCATGTTGGGCTCGGAAATTGTGGATGAGATGGACCGCACCGTGGACATGCAGGAACAGGCCAGGACGCGTCGCAAACAGAAACCTGTTCCATGATCGCTCGATGCATTCGTGCACCGGGCTTGACAGGGCCGGAGCGGCGCACGCATGATCCGCCTATCTACGGGAAACAGCTTCTTCTTGTGCGCGGGATTCGCCTCAAAGGGGCTTAGCGACCGGAAGAAACGTGATCATAGGTCGTTACCTTCGTGGTATGCTACCCAAGTGTCGAGGTTAAGCAGGGCAAAACCGTAATCAATCCGGTCGCAGGGAGGAGTGTTTCATGTCCACAAACCACGACCGTATTCTTGGAGTCGGCGGGTGGTTGATTGTGATGGGACTTGCTCTTGTGCTCCTGGCGTGCGCAAAGGACAAGAATCAGGATTTGTTGCGGGCCAGCGCGGAGGGTCGCCTCGAAGAAGTCACAGGGCTCCTGAATAACGGCGCTGATGTCAATGCAAAGACCACGAATGGATGGACGCCCGTGAACAGCGCTGCCGCTGGAGGCGACCTGGATGTGGTGACACTCCTCCTGGACAAGAGAGCTGTCGTCAATGCGAAGACGAGCGATGGTGAGACTGCACTGAAGACCGCGCGCGCGAACCACCACAAAGAAGTCGAGAAACTCCTCAC
>JARRRG010000130.1:0-5981 GCA_037380965.1 Deltaproteobacteria bacterium | reverse complement strand
CTGCTGGAGCATCACCGGGAGCGGTAATTGTGTAACAGACCGCACGGTGCGATTGCTGCTGCGTCAGTGGTTTCAGTTGGTCGGCCAGGCCCTTGAGGCTCCAGGCGGAATTGGGTATCATGGATGGACCCCAGATAAGGTGCGTTTCTCAAGATAATTTTGGCATAGTGTCCTGGAGATGCTCATGGGCTTGGTGGGTGAGGCTCTCGACAGTTTCATAGAGCGGCAGATTTTCTTCCCCGATCCGCACCTCGTGAATGCCCCCTCGGATATTGGCCTTTACTTTGAGGACGTGATCTTCGAGGCCTCCGACGGGGTTCGACTCCACGGCTGGTTGGTCCCCGCCGAACCCGCGCATGCTCTGTTGCTCTTTTGTCACGGGAATGCGGGAAATATTTCTCACCGGCTGGACAATGTTCTTCGGTTGCACAAATTAGGTTTGAGCGTCTTCATATTTGACTATCGAGGCTATGGGCGCAGCGAGGGCCGAATCAGTGAGAAAGGTTTTTACCTCGACGCGGAGGCCGCGTACGACACCGCACGAGAGCGGATCGAAGGAGGGCGGAGAAAACTGGTTGTTTTCGGTCGATCTCTCGGCGGCATTGCCGCGGTCCATCTCGGCGCGGTGCGGGTTTGCGACGGGCTGATCCTGGAGTCGACCTTTTCCAACCTCGGCGCGATGGCAGGCCATCATTTTCCCATTCCCGCGATAGGAAGCGTTCTCAAGAATCGTCTGAACGCGATCGGAGAGATCCCTCAGGTGAAGGTTCCCATACTCTGTTTTCACGGGGACCGCGACAGCATCGTGCCGATCCGGTTCGGACGCGAGCTCTATGACGCGGCCCGAGCTCCCAAGGAATTCATTACCCTCGCGGGAGCTGATCACAACGACACGTACCTCGTAGGTGGCCGGGAGTATTTTGACAAGCTGATCCATTTCATCGATGCGCTGCCGACCCGCGGCGAAGATGGATGAAGCGGAGTCACAGGAAAGCGGGAAGAGGTGGCGTTGGTTCGCCTCATCGGTCAACTCCGCACGGGTAGTACGAGCGATTCCGGGATTGCAGATCTCGGTCTCCGCTTTCATCCGGGACCTGCAACGTGCAATGTGTGGGACTGAATCAGGCCGGGTCGAGATTCGGAGCTCCGTACGGGCTCACCAGCGGGGACAATGATATGGGGACATGGAGCCGTACATCGGTACGGTGCTATTCGGGGTATAAGGCCGCGGAACGACCTGTTTCCTTCCGGATCAACGGTGACGAGCTGAAGGTGTTGAGAATCGTCGAATCCTGGTACGAGCCCGACCATCTCTGTTTCCATGTTCAGGCGAGTGACGGATTATCCTACATTCTTCGACACCACCAATACGAGGATCTGTGGGACGTAAGGATGTCGGATGAATCATAGCGCCGTGGGGCTTGCGAGACGGGATCACCCTACGGTTGAGCCGGCGACCCATCCGCTCCAGATGAGTCGACCACATCACCGCGGCGACACCACCGGTTGGTTGCATCCTTCATGAGGTTTCGAGATGGTGAGGCATTCCATGGAAAGCCTCACGTTGACAATACTCCATCGTTCGGATAGGAAAAAGGGATGACAAAAGAAACGAGCACCGATGTCAGATTCCTGATGGGGAACGAGGCCATCGGCCGGGGAGTCATCGAGGCCGGGTGCGGTGTTGCCGCGGCGTACCCCGGGACTCCCTCGTCCGAGGTCCTCGAATCCCTGGTCCGCTGGAAAAAAGAATTGGGGCACCCCGTCTATCTGGAGTGGTCCATAAACGAGAAAGTCGCCTTTGAGGTGGCGTACGGCGCGTCACTCGCTGGAGCGCGTTCGATGGCGGCCATGAAGATGGTGGGGTTGAACGTCGCCTCTGACGCGGTCATGAGCGCCGCTTACCTCGGAGTCCGAGGGGGCCTGGTAGTAGTCGTCGCGGACGATCCTGGCCCACACTCGAGCCAGACGGAACAGGACAGCCGATTTTTCGCCTGGTTCGCCAAGATCCCCGTACTGGACCCGGGCACTCCGGCCGAAGCGTTGCAGATGACCCGGAAGGCATTCGATCTCTCGGAGAAATATCAGGTTCCGGTTCTTCTCCGCCCCTGCCTCAGAGTGTGCCATGCTCGTCAGGACGTTCATCTCGGCACTCCTTTACCAGTGGCCGGCGTCGGCCCATTTGAGAAGAATTGGACACGCTGGGCAGCCATACCGAAATTCAGGTTGGTTCTGCACGGGGAATTGAATGAAAAGCTCGAACGGATACGGCAGGAGGAACCGGACGCGCGGCCTCAATTGATCCGCCGCGGACGAGGCGACGGGTTGGCTGTCATTACGTCCGGCTCGGTCTCCTCGCATGTCAGGGACGTGATTGCCACTGACGAACGGCTGGACGAAGCGGATCTCTACAAAGTTGACCTGCCCTTTCCCGCTCACGCGGAGGCGCTTCAGGAGATCGCGGACAACCACGCAGCGACACTTGTCATGGAAGAGACCTACCCGGTGCTCGAACTCCAGATCCGCGATCGGCGCAAGGTCACGGGAAGACTGTCGGGCCATGTGCCGCCGCAGGGAGAGCTCATTCCTGAGCTCGTGGAGGACATTATCGGGAAGGCTGCCGGCCGGGAGCCCGCGGCAAGGTCCGCGCCGTCGGTGAAGCCGAGGCGTCCTTCTCTGTGCGCGGGATGCCCCCACAGACCGGCGTTCTACATGATTCGACAAATCTTCGACGATGCGGTTTATACGGGGGATATCGGCTGCTACACGCTGGGCATCAACATGGGTGCGGTTGATACATGCCTGTGCATGGGGGCTTCGGTGGGAATGGCTGGAGGCTTTGCCCGAGTGGCCGCACCGGAGGGGCAAACGCGGGTGGTGGCAACAATCGGGGATTCGACATTCTATCACGCGGGGGTCCCTGCCCTGATCAACGCGGTCCATACCCGCGCGCCGTTTGTCCTGGTGATCATGGACAATAGTGTCACCGCCATGACCGGTGGACAGCCAACCCCGGCCAATGATTACCTGGCTGATGGCTCTCCCGGCGAGCCGGTAGATATGGAGAGACTCGTGCGCGGCTGTGGAGTTGACTTCGTCGAGATAGTAGACCCGTACGATTACAGCGGGATGAAACAAACCTTGGAGAAGGCCAGGGCCTTCACCTTTGAGGCGGGGCAGGGAGTGTCGGTCGTCATCGCTCGGAGGCCGTGCGTCCGCATGCCGAATGTGGAGCTCCCGTCCGAGAGGTTCGAGATCAGCAGTGAACGTTGTGACCTCTGCATGACGTGCGTACGGGACCTCGAATGCCCGGCGATTCATTACGTCAAGGGAGAGAAGCGCATGGAGATAGACGTGGATCTCTGTGCCGGATGTGGCTTCTGCGTTGAGATGTGCCCGTCTCAGGCAATCGAATTGAAAGGGGCTTGATAGTGGTTGAGATGATTCTGTGCGGTAGGGGCGGCCAGGGCATCGTGTTCCTGACGAGACAAATCGGGCAGATGGCAGCCGCGAAGGGCTTGAATGTGATCTCTTCGGAGACGCACGGCATGGCGGTACGAGGAGGCTCCATCAACAGCCATTTGAGAATCGGACCTTTCTTTTCACCCCTGATCCGGCAGGGCCACGCTGACTTCCTTGTCTCCCTGGACGCTTCAGAGACCGCCAACAACCGGCACTTTCTCAAGTCCGGCGGCCTTATCATCGAGAATTCGCCGCTTCCCGATGAACCCCAGATAAGGCGCATCGATGCGTCGGCAATCGCCAGGAGGTTGGGGAGAGTGCAACTGGAAAACGTTGTCCTTATCGGCTTTGCTTCCACCGTGGACGGCTTTCCGGTGTCAGGCGAAGAGCTGCGCTCCCAGTTTGCCAAGGACCCCAGGGAGGCTATTCGCACGATGAATCTCCGCGCGCTCGAGGCTGGAAGAGGCGGCCGGTGAATGCTACAGTCCTTCAGGTCGACGGAGAGTGATTCGTGATCAATTGCCGACGGACCTATTCTCCCCTTGACCTCGCCCCGCGAAAGACTTACCCTGAATCAAAGCATCCAAGGAGGCAATGTGGGGATCGAGGAGGTGCTACAGGGTCTCGCGGATCGAATTCTCGATTTCGATGAGGCTTCGCTCGTTCAACTGCAGGAGAAATATCTGAAGAAGGTATCCGAGTTTTCTCCTACAAGGGAATGGGAAAACGCCATCATCGTCTATTTCATGATCAATTCGGTGCGGGTTAAGAATCGGATTTTCAATGAGAAGGTTAAGGGGTCTGCGGAGCGGAGCGGCTCCAGGTCATCAAAATCTCCTTTTAAAATAGTTAAATAGGATTCTGACCGCACTTAGGTTCCACTACTACTGCACATCTAGTTGACATCTTGGAAGAATAAATATTTGGAACTTTTTTTCCGTCTTGCTTTTCTTATATAAAAAAGTATATAATACACACGCGAATGCTGCTGTGGTTCGGGAGATCGGAGAAGTGCTTTAGCGGGATGGTTTGCCCCTCCCCGTGAGGCACGACACCGGAGCCGCGGACCGCTGTCCCGAAAGGAGTGGAGTTATGCGAAAAACGTGGTTAATCCTGACGGGTGCTGCCCTGGGCGCGGTACTGATGGTTGCGCCTGCGTTGGGACAAGGGTCTACCGGTCTCAATCCGTACGCGGCCTACCAGGGATCGTCACTCATGGGAAACTACAACCAGGGCTACGGTGACCAGCCGAACGTGTACTATCCGTACTGGCAAAACTACCTGGACACGCTCCAGAGGCAGGGAGGATATTATTCCGTTACCGGCAACTATCCTGGTTCAACCCCGGTGACGAGCTATTATCCGGCCTCCGAGATGAGCTCTTCACAGCCTTCGTCTTCGTCGGACAAGTCCTCAAGCATGTATTACAATCCGTCAGAATACTATGCGACTGCCGGCCGGGCGGCCTACGCCTATCCCGGTCAGCAAGCGGCACAGTACCAGGCCGCTCCTGCCGCACACCGGGCCGCGTCCACTTCACGGAAGAAAAAGCGGTCGGCTTCCAAAAAGAGAAGGCTGAGCTCGAAGCAACGGTACGCGACTGAAAGGGCGCCGCAACAGACTTACGCGCCGCAACAGGCATACCAGCAGCAAGCGTATGCCCAGCAGCAAGCGTATGCCCAGCAACAAGCGTATGCCCAGCAACAGGCTGGCCCTCAGCCGCAACAGGCCTACGCGCAGCAGCAGGGATATCCACAGCAGGCATACTATCAGCAGCAAGCTCAGCAGTACGGCCAGCAACAAGCTTATCCTCAGCAGCAAGCTCAACCCGGTCAGGCCGGCCAGGGCGCATACAGCAGTGATCCCATGCTTCAAAAAGCTCAGGAGAGGGCGTACGAGAGAGCTGTGGCAAGGCAGCGTGCAGCGGAGCTGGCAGCACGTCAACAGGCAGCTATGCAGGAGCTGCAACAGGCAAAACAGATATTTGCGCAGGCCCAGCAACGGGTCCGGGATCAGGAGGAGAGACAGCGCGCGTTTCAGGAAGAGTATCGACGCAAAGCCGTCGGAGAGGCGTACGCGAGTCTGCGCTCGGCCCAGCAAAGATACTACGATCTTATGGGGACCTCTGCCGAGACCGGTGACCGAGGAGGCAGAGCCGCTGGCCCCCAGATTCCCGCAGCAGCTCCGGTCCAACCGCGCCAATATCCCCAGGGGGCTGCGGTGCCGGCACAGGCCACCACGCCACAAGGCTATGCACGGGCCGGTCAGGGCGGGTACCCGGTCTCACCGAGCACCGTTCCACGAGCGGTGACGTCACCTCAGGGAACGCAATTGACGCAGGTTCGTCCCGGCGGGCGTACTACTCCGTTGTACGTCCAGCCCCAGCAACAGCAGCAGGCATCCAGCGGGGGACTCTGGTCCACTCTGAAGGAAATGTTCTTCACGCCTTCGACGGCCCCGTATCAGCGGAGCCTCTTTGATAAGAAGGACAAGGGGCCGGAATTCTAGGGATCACTCCG
>JARRRG010000129.1:0-5984 GCA_037380965.1 Deltaproteobacteria bacterium | reverse complement strand
TTGATCGCCTCCGCTACTCGCGGCACAAGGACGAGTGTGCCGATATCCAGTTTGCCGGTTGCTCCACCATTTTCGTATCCGACCACCGTGATGATGTCCGCGCCCATGTCCTGGACCTTGAGAGCGTACCGAAGGCCCACGCACTTGTGAATCCAGAGCAGCCCAGCTTCTTTGAACCGACCGCACAGTTCCTCAGGCGCGGCGTGCCCTGAAGTCTCAACGATCTTCACTCCCTTTTCGAACAGGACGTCGAGGTACTCGTGATTGTCAATGGGACGCATCATGGGAAACAGGTTGATGTTCACCGCGAAGGGCTTGTCCGTCAGGTCGTGCACACGGTCGATCGCGTCGGCAAACTCCTCACGGCTCTGGTAGATCGCGGAGGCCAGCACACCCAGACCACCCGCGTTTGAAATGGCCGCGGTGAAGTCCGCGGTCGTGATCCACATCATGGTGCCCCCGAGGATGGGGTACTTGATGCCCAACATCTCTGTGATCTTCGTCTGAAACATCGATATGCTCCTCGCCGTGGTGAAATCGTGGGGAGGCTTCCTGAATCGATCCCCTCACAGTGCGGCTCCACGTCATTAAGGCTGAAATCCATTCTCTCGCGACCGCGCGTCAGTGAATCAACCGCGGGCACGCGGCGCGGGCAGCCCTAAATTGTGTGCGCAATGCAATGGAAATGACCGCGGGGTCTCATTCACGGTAGCCGTTCACTTGGTCATTGTCAAAGGAGAATTGCCGGCAGTTCAGGCCGTCGGGCTGCCGCGGCCACAGTAACGGCCGGCATCGATCATTCCCGGTCACATTCCCCATGGCATAAAAGCGAGACATTGAATCAACGCCGCTGGCCCAGCACCTGTTGTTCTTTGTTGACAGTTGCCGTACGAAAGGTTACCTTCATTCCGTTTAGGCTTACAGTGCCGGCTGGTCGTGGAAGACCAACCGCTCTACGGAACTGTGTGGGAAAACGTCATGTGCCCTTTACACGGGGGAGTTTGGGGCAGTCATCGTGCCGTGACGCGGGGTTGTGCCCGACGCGGCACACGTCATCGGCGAGAGTCGGAGAAGGACGGGCACTGACCGGGGCTTCCGTGCATGGCCCTCTATCCCTGACGCGGCCGAAGGAAAGGCTCGAGTCATATTGTGATGTTGCGAAGCGGGCTGAGTTGAGAGCCACAACCTCGTAATTCCGCCCCTTGGATGACTCAGACGAGGGAACGATGAAAATTGATTTGCACCTGCACTCGAAGTACTCCACCCGTCCCTCAAGTTGGATACTGAGGAAACTTGGCTGTCCGGAGAGTTGCTCCGACCCGGTACGGGTCTATTCCATAGCGAAACAGAGAGGCATGTCCTGCGTAACGTTAACCGATCACGATACCATTGAGGGATGTCTCGACATCGCACACCTTCCTGACACGTTCGTGAGTGAGGAGGTCACCACCTATTTTCCTGAAGACGGTTGCAGGCTCCACGTGCTGGTTTTCGACATTGACGAGGAGAAGCATAACGAGATTCAGCGGGTCAGCCCCAGCGTGTACGAGCTCGTGGAGTACCTCGACAAAGAGCAGATCCCCCACGCGGTGGCCCATCCGTTGCACTCACTGAACGGCCGATTGACACTGGAGCACCTCGAGCGATTACTCGTTCTTTTCAAGAACTTCGAGTTAAGCGGGGCCAGAGATCATCGGGTGAACGAGTGCCTGAAGGTAATTCTCTCCGTGCTCACTCGGCAGCACCTCGAGCTCTTCATGGAAAAGTACCGGCTGACACCGACCTTTGACCGTCCCTGGGAGAAGAATTTCACCGCGGGATCGGACGATCATGCGTCGCTTTCCGTGGCTCGTATGTACACGGAAATTGAGACGGCCGGCAGCATTAAGGAATTCTTCGCGGGCATTCTGAAAGGAGAGGCGCGGCTCACGGGTGTTGCGGCTACGCCTCAAACCCTGGCCTATAATATATACAGCCTCGGGTTTCAGTACTGTGTGAATAGATTGCATTGGAAGCATCTGCTCAACTACGATATTGTCTTCCGCTTTTTCAATAAATTCTTGCAAGCATTTCCGACAGAGAAGGAGAATCTCCTCACAGCTCTATTGCATCGCGTGTTGAGCCTCGGCAATTATTTCAACAGGAAGACCAGCTCACACAAGAAAGTGCTCCGATTAGCCCGTCATGAAATCAAGCATCTCATAACAAGCGACCCTGAGCTGACCCATATCACCAGAAAGGGAATTGCCGATCTGCCTGACGCGGAAACAACATGGTTCCGATTTGTCAACAAGGTTTCGAGCGCCATTCTGTTTCACCTCAATAATCGTATTGTGGATGGGGTCAAGGGACTCAATCCCTTCGACTTCTTTCATTTTTGGACTGCCGGAGGAGTTCTGTACTTCTTCTTGTCACCCTATTTCGGGGCATTTGCGTCCTTCTCCAAAGACCGGAACTTCAGTCAGATTGCGGTGAAGAAGTTTCTGAATAAGAAACAACGGTTCGGGCGGCATGAGAACCCGGTTAAGATCGCCCATTTCGTGGACATGCTCCCCGAAGAGAATGGGCTGGCCGCGGCCGTGCACCGGCAAGTTCAGGCTGCCATGAACACCAACGGGAAATATACGTTACTCACGTGTAACTCACGCAACGAATCTCAAGGAAAATCGGTGCACAACTTCAAACCACTCAACGTGTACCCCTTCGCGGGAACCGGTGGAAAAAAGTTGTACTATCCCCCGCTCCTTGAAATGATCAATTACTGTTTTGAAAAGAACTTTACCCACATTTATTCTACCACTCCCGGCCCGGTGGGGCTCGCGGCACTGCTCGTCTCACGCATTCTCAAGCTCCCGATTGTGGGAACCTATCATTCCGGTCTCGCGCCGTACGTGGGGAAACTCACGGATGACAGCCATCTCGAGGCTGCTCTGTCAAAGTATCTCTACTGGTATTACAATCAGATGCAATCCATTCATGTTCCTAACAGCCACGCCGCGCTCGAGCTGAAGCAGGCGGGCATCAATCCGGGCAAGATTCAAGTGATTCCCGTTGGCGTGGACACGGATCGATTCAATCCGTCCAAGCGGAACAGTTTTCTCGAGAAGCGGTATCACGTTCAGGGAGGCCTCAGGGTGCTTTACGTGGGGGACGTCTCCAGGAGCAAGAACGTGCACCTGCTGGTTCAGGCGTTCAATTCCCTGACCGAGTCCAGGAATGATGTGTACCTCGTGGTTGTGGGCACGGGGCCCTATTTTACGGAGATGCAGGAATCTCTGAAAGGCAAACCGTGCATTTTTGCCGGAGATCTCGACGGTGAGGACCTCGCGTCCATTTACGCGTCCTGCGATCTGTTCGTGATTCCCGGCAACAGCAGTGACAGCGCGAATGGCGAGGTGTTCGAAGCGCAGGCCTCCGGGCTCCCTGTTGTCCTGACTCGCGGAGCCAACGGACCGGAGGGAATCATTCCCGGGGAAACCGGGCTGGTGATCGACGACAATAGTGAGACAAGCCTGCTCGAGGCTATTCAGACGCTCCTGTCCGATCCTCGACGTTTGCACGCGATGAGGAAGGCCGCGCGCTCGCACGCTCAGAATTGGTCACTTGAAACCACCTTCAGCCGACTGGGAAAGCTATTCAAGTCGTAATTCGCAAGAGCGGCTCGAGGCTCGACCCGCGGTTCGCGCGAATCAACACAACCAGGTCGACGAGATTCACCATACCTTTCAGGAAATCATAGACCCTCCCTTCTCAACCGCCGCGTGTCCCCAGGATCCTCGACTCGCTTATCTCCAGATCGTCACGGGGACCATGGACCGGTGACGAGGCAGGGTATTCGGTTGCCGTCCCCTTTGCGCCAATGAGTGTGGCGGTGGCCGAGCTGCCAAAGAGATGCATCATGGCAACCATCGGGGTCACAATGGACGAGGTTTCCACGAGCGTCGCCACGGCCAGGCCCGCGGGCAACCCCAATGGTGCGAGGATCAGACCCATCATGGGAGCTACCGAAGCTGCGGGTCCGATGGCCGCCATGCCGGTGAGCGCGGCGGCAAAGGATACCTGGACAAGCTGAGCGAATGACAGGGGATGATGGTAGATCTGGGATACGAAGACAGCCATGAGCGCAAAAAGAAGCGGATAGGCATGCCGATTCATCACAAGGCCAAGAGGCACAACCAACTCCACGACGTCGCGGGGCTGATTGAGATCGTCCTCCAGGTGCTGGAGTGCCATGGGCATTGCAACAAGACTGTTACTCGCAACAAACGCCAACCCCAGCGGATCCCTGAATGCCTTCAAGATGGTTGACGTTGACCGTCCGGTAACCAGACGAATAACCAGAAGGTAGATCGCGCACATGACACCGCAGCACAGATAGAAAATGCCCACGAGCTCGGATAGCGTGACAAGATATTGCGTGCCGAGCATCACAATCTGTCCGGCCACGAGACAGCACAGGCCGAACGGAAGAGCGTAGAGCGCCCAGTTCAGTATCTTGAGAAAGGTTTCATAGACTCCGCGAACAACCTCCAACAGGCGCCCGCTGGGGTCGCTCCGGTTCACGCCCAGCGCAATCCCCATGAGAATACTCACGAAAATCACTGCCAGGCTCTTCCCTTCGGAAAATGCCTTGAAGATGTTCCTCGGGACCATACCCACGACGAAATCGCCCACTCCCGTGGCATGATCTCCCTGGGACGTCGCTCCGTCCGGTGAATGCAGGAGAATTTTGCCGAGCATGTCATGCTGCCGGCCGCCCAGCCCTCCACCAGGGTTTCCGATGAGCCCGCCCACGGTTCCGGTTATTGATCCCAGGAGGACCGCGATCGAAAAGACCACCACCAGGCGAACAATACAGTTGCGAGCCGTGCCGGACCTCAGGAGTTGCCCGAGACTGTGGGCGATCGCGGAGAAGACGATCGGAAGAACCGTCATCGAAAGCAGCTTCAAATAGAGGTTGCCTATGGGAACGAGCTCCTGCGCGGTATCCTTGGCAAATACACCGATTATGACGCCGAGGGCCACGGCCAGCAGGTTCACCCAGAAGTTGCGGAGCAAGCTCAGTATGCGATGACCAAGATCCCGGTTCGTTTTCTCCATTTTACGTCTTTCGAGCTCTCCTCGATCTGCTGCCAAACAACCGGAGCTCAGCCGGAGTGAATGCCGTGAGCTCATGGCATCACACTCGTCAGAGCCCTCTCGCGCCCGGTCTAACGGTGAAGGACTGCCTCTGCCCTCACTTCTCCCCTTATCGGGTTGAAGAGCTTCAGGAGCCGGGCTACCTCCGATCGCATCTTGTCCAGGTTGAGCAGGATATTGATGAAGGCCAGCAGATTTGGACTGCCTGTAGGTACCGCAATGGCGATGTGATCTTTAACCCCGGGGACCAGGACAAAGCGGAGTCGCACCGCGAGATTCGGATTCCTGTGCAGCGCGGTCATGATCTCGAATTCGTCTTCGTACAGCGCGTGAATCTCCCCTTTCAGCAGTCCCTGAAGCATGAGCGCGAAATTTTGATACGAGACGAAATGCGCACGCGGAAATACTTCCCGTGCGAAACCCACATACGAGCATCCCGCTATAATCCCGATCTTCGCGCCCTCCTGCTTGCAGAATCCCAGCACATTGTGAGTCGCATGCGATTTGGACACCGCGAGCCGGTCAACGAGAACGCCGGTCCGGACCACCGCGTACGGAGATGAGAAACGGAGATATTGAGCCCGTTTCAGCGTGATACTGAGCATCGAGACCCCGATATCCGCCTTGCCCAACGCCACCTTGCGGCAAACCGAGTCATAATCCTTCGCGGATCGATCCAGTTGGAGGCGTACGCCAAGCTCCTTGGCGATTCGAGTTGCCAACGCGATATCGCAGCCAACGAGACGTCTGCCGTCATGAACATAGGATACCTGATTGGGAAATTCCCCCGCGTCGTCATAAAAGAAGAAAACCGGCTCAACTCCACCGTATTGAGCGACAATGAG
>JARRRG010000128.1:0-6005 GCA_037380965.1 Deltaproteobacteria bacterium | reverse complement strand
TCCGCAGGGGCCTTGCAAGCGGAGCCAACGACTCCCGCCCTCCCATCGACAGTGGAGTGAACGGTGCCCGCGCTGACGAGCACTCTGCCCGGACTCCGTGACAAGCATTAGGATTTCGTCTAAACTTGTGAGGTGACCATTGACGGGGCGGGAAAACCGGCAGGACTATCATCTTCCGGCCGGAGAATTCTCCAGTTGATGTCACGGTTTCCGATCCTTGGCCCCGTATTACCGACCGGAGAGGCTGGACATGACTGTAATACGGCGCAGAGTGCTCATCTCGGGTATCGTCCAGGGGGTCTTTTTTCGAGCCTCCACACGGGACGCGGCCCAGCGGGTCGGCGTCCACGGCTGGGTGAGAAATCTTCCGGACGGTAGGGTGGAAGCCGTTTTTCAGGGCTCACCCAACCAGGTGGCAGCCGCGATTGAATGGTGCCGCAGAGGTCCGCCCGGCAGCAGAGTGGAGCGAATCGAGATCCTGGAAGAGGAGCCGAGTGGTCAGCTCAGTGGTTTTGACGTGACTCATTCTCGAGGAAGGTATTAGTTCACGGTGTCCCTTGATTGGCTATCGCTCGGCATCGGTGCCCGTTGGTGGACAGTGGCGGTCGCCCTCGCAATTACCTGCCTGCCCGTGAGTGCACTATCCGGTCAGAGAGCATGTATTATCGACGTGCTCAGGGGAGAGCCCGTCCCGCAAGAAATGATGCTCGATGACCTCGCGACGGTGCGCATCGTGTACATCGGCGAGGTCCACACGATCGTCCGACACCACGAGGTACAGATAGATATTCTGCAGGGCCTGTCACAAGGCGGGCTGAAGCTCGCCCTCGGAATGGAAATCTTCGGCGTGGCCGATCAACCGGTGCTCGATAAGTGGCAGGGCGGAAACGAGAGCTTCTCGCACCTGGTGAGGGACCTCGGCAAGGAAGTATGGACCAACATCACGGATTATCGGGATCTCATTCTGACGGCTCGCGAGGCCAAAATTCCCATTGTGGGTCTGAACGCGGATGCCGGGATTGTTCATAAGGTCGCCCGAAAAGGGCTTGAAGGGCTCACCCGGTCCGAGCGCCGCGCGCTGCCGGCCGGGGTGGACCGAATCAATCCTCAGCACGAGCGATTACTCCGCCTCAGGTTGAGGGTGCACAAGGCTTTCAAAGACAAAAGCCTGGATCGTATCATTCTGGCCCAGGCCGTTCGGGACGCGACTATGGCCGCCGCGGTCGTGCGTTTTCTCGAGTCTCCCGGAGGGGCGGACCGCCTCATGGTTGTTGTCGCAGGCACGGGCCATGTGAACTACGGCTTTGGCATACCCGATCGCGTCCGGCGGCGAAAGGAGTGGCCGTACCGGATCGTTCTCCCCACGGAAAGCGGTGAGCTCGTTTTGTCCGAAGCGGAGAAACGCCAGGCCGTACCGATCACGATCACTCATCAAGATCTGAAGTTCATCACCTCGCCCATTGCCGATTACCTCCATGTGAAAGAACTGAAGAGAGAGCCGCACGGTATCGGCAATGTAGCCGGGAAATCCAGGAACGGGGCCCGGTAGCCTCCCTTCCCGCTCAACTGCAACCCCTGACCGTCCGCTAATCCTTCTTCTCTCCTGAAGAGATGGGCGAGCGAGTCTTTCGCTGGCCTGATCTCGGCGGACCACGTCTCACACAGACATTTTGCGGAACAACAACGCGCCGGCCACCGTGGTCGCGGCCCAGAAAGCGGTAATCGCCAGGAAATTCACCTCGGGCCGAAGTTGATACGGGCTTCCAAGCGCGAAACGCATCCCGTCCACCCCGTAGGTGAGCGGATTGATATAGGTAAGGATCTGCAACCACGACGGCAGCCCTTCGAGGGGAAACAGTGCGCCTGAGAGGAAGAAGACGGGCATGATGAGAAAATTCATTATGAGCTGGAATCCATGAGGATCGGTCATGCGGGAGGCAAAAGCTATGCCCAGGCTCACAAAAGAGGCTGAAATGAGGAACATGAAGAGGAAGGCCGTCACGAGACCCAGCGCGTCCGTATGTATAAGACCGCCGGCCACCAGCGCAACCAGGAAGACACATGCCTTGAGCATTGACGTCGTCACGGTCCCGAGCGTCTGGCCTGCCATAATGCCGAGTCGGCTCACCGGCGCGACGAGAATCTCCTTGAGGAACCCGAACTGCTTGTCCCACAAGACGCTCAACCCTCCGAACATCGACGAGAAGAGTAACGACATGGCAACGATTCCCGGGCCGAGGAACTGCATGTACGAAACATCGTGCCGGTACCGAAAGAACCCACTGAAGCCGCTGCCGAGAACCAAGAGGAAAAGTACAGGAAGAGCCATGGAACCAAGAAGCCGGCTCCGATTCCTTTGAAATCTCTTGAGCTCTCTGAGCCACAACGTATATACGGTTTGTCCGTGGTTCATCGTTTTCTTCTTCTCAGGAAGATCCTGATTCGTTCTTTGGCCTCCGTGACAGCCTCGTCGCGCATCTCCCGCCCCGTCAATGCGATGAAGACGTCCTCAAGATCGGGCTTGCGCATCGACACAGATGTGATCTCTACGCCGATGCTCTGCGCGGTCTGGATCACCCAGGGTATAAATGACTCCCCTTTCTCCACGCTCAGTAGGATCTTCTCGCCCTGAACGGATGAGTTCTGGACCTGATCCGAGTCATTGAGATGGTCGAGGAATTCGGGAGAAGGATGATCCACTTCCAACTCGAGCAAATCGCCTCCCAGCTCTCCTTTGAGCCCGTCAGGACTGTCCAGTGCCACGATTCTGCCCTGATCGATGATCGCGATTCTCGAGCAGAGTTGGTCGGCTTCATCCATGTAGTGAGTAGTGAGGATGATGGTCATTGCCCTCGATTCCTTCAGGCTCCGTATATACTCCCAGATCTTTCTGCGGGTCTGAGGATCCAAACCCAGGGTAGGTTCGTCGAGGAACAGGACGTTCGGATGGTGCATCAAACCCCGTGCGATTTCCAGACGTCTCCTCATCCCACCCGAATAGGTCTTGACCAGATCGTGTCGCCGATTATTCAGATCCACAAGATCGAGCACCTCTTCTCTGCGGGCCGTCCGCGTAGCTGAATCCATGCCGTACAGCCTGCCGTGAAAATCGAGGTTCTCTTCACCGGTGAGCTCATCGTCAAGACTCGGATCCTGAAATACTATGCCAATGCATCGGCGCACCGCGTGTTCTTCTCGCCGAACATCATGGCCGCACACGCTGGCATAACCGGACGTGGGAGGGAGTATTGTCGAGAGTATGGAGATGAGGGTGGTTTTGCCCGCTCCATTGGGACCGAGAAGGCCAAGGAGCTCGCCTTTCTCGATCTCCAGGTCAATGCTGTGCAACGCGGTCAGGTCACCAAATTTCTTGGTAAGTCCGCTGATACGTATGATACTCGAGGCGCAACCTCCTTGCATTGTGCCACATTTCTCAGCAGCTCTTTCCTGAGTTGCCTGTGATGGGAATGAGAGCGGATGAGACAGCCCCATGGAACCGTCACTCGGGTCGGCCGCGAAGTCAATTATTCCTTGAGCTTGTCCTTGAGAAGGTCGCCCAGAGTGCCGAGAGAACCCTTCTCTCCGTTCTTGGCGGAGACAAAATCCTTGAACCGGGCCTCTTCCGCCTTTTTGAGGAGACTCCTGGTGCTGAGAGCAATCTTTTTCGTTTCCTGATCAATGTCAAGAATCTCCACTTCAATGGACGCGCCCGTGGGAAATCGCTTCTTCAAATCCCCCCGCCTGCCGTCATCAATCTCGGAGACATGGAGCAACCCTGACCGCGCGCCCGGCAACGCGACAAACACGCCGTACTCCTTGACCGAATCGACGGTTCCTTGAACGAGATCCCCCTTCTGAAGCTCGGCCACAGGTTCCCCATTGCTGTCCGCGCCGATATAATTGAGCTCCAGTCCGATGCGACGGGCCTCCTGATCGACCGACAGGACGGTGACCTCGATCCGGTCGCCCTCATGGAGCACCTCTCGGGGATGGTTGATCCGTCGACCCGCGCCCATGTTCGAAATGTGAATGAGACCTTCAATGCCGGGCTCCAGCTCGACGAAAGCGCCGAAATTCATAAGTCTCGTTACGCTCCCGGCCAACGTGGCCCCCTCCGAGTAATGCTGCGCCGCGTGGGACCAGGGGTCCGGGAGTGTTTGCTTGAGACTGAGCGAAATTCTCTGGTTCGGCCAGTCAATCTCCATCACCTTCACGCTTATCTGCTGACCTGTGTGCAGGACCTCAGTGGCATCGTTCACCCGATGCCAGGCCAATTCGCCCATCGGAATCAGCCCCTCCACTCCTCCAATGTCCACAAACGCCCCGAACTTTGTCAGATTACGAACCACCCCGTCCACTACATCTCCGGGCTGCAACCTCTCCTTGAGCCGGTCGATTTGTTCCAGACGCTCTTCCTCGAGGATTTGGCGCCTGGAAAGCACGACATTGCGCCCGCGTTCGGAGAGTTCGGCGATGCGAAAGAGGAAGCGTTGCCCGAGATAGTCGTCGGGATTTCCCCCGGAACGGAGACCCATCTGGGAATAAGGACAGAAAGCTTCCCGGCCCAGGACCTTTACGGTGTACCCACCTTTCCGTTCAGCCAACACCAGGCCTTCCACGGGGACGCCGCTGCGAAACGCTCCGCGGACCGCCTCTTCCGATGCCACCGCGGTCATTTTGGTGCTCAGGAGTATCTCACCGTCTGCCAAATTGACGACGTAAGCGGTTACCGGGTCTCCCTCTTTGACAGTCAACCGTCCTTCCTCGTCGGTTAGCTCATCCCGGGAGATAGTTCCTTCGCTCTTTGCTCCCAGATCAACGAAGATCCACTCCTCTCCGATGGAAACCACGGTGCCTTCTATCTTGCTGTCTGGTTTGATCTTTGCATCCCGTGCCTTTTCAGTGGCTTCAAAGAGAGAAGCGAAGTCCTCCTGTGGCTCGTCCGTCTCGGAATCGGGGTCGCCCATCGGGGGCTGTAGCGTTCGGGGATCTTCCATATGAATTCCTCGCGTATGTAGTGCTGAGACTCCTTGTTACATTTTTTTCCAAACGGTTGCAAGGCCGGGTGATGCTCGACCTATTCTCCGGAGCCCTGGTCCGTTGTACGCTGATTGAGCGGGAATTCCACCAAATCGGCCCACAGGAGAAGGTTTGCAGGCGCTCTCACCTCGAAGGAGAAGACCACCTGAGAGTCGCTCGTGAGATTCTTCAAAGTTGCCCTACTGCCCTTCTTGTGGTAACCTTCAGATGTAATTACCAAAAAGGAAGAGCGCGGAATGCCGGCTCTCGGTCGCAATGAAATTGGGTGGAATGAGAGGGCGCGTAGGTGCCTCTACCTCTTCTTGAGGGAAGAACTGGAGAAAATTCTCATCAACGAGGCGCTCATCGAATCGTACGAGAGTTTCAAGGCCGACGATATCGAGTATCCATTTGTCGAGATGAGGGAGCTCAAACCAAGAGCAAAAACTGTCGCCCCGGAATTCCCGCAACAGAGACATTTCATCGTAATCTTCAACGAAGGGACACTGCCGCCCAAGTCCAAGAACCGCATCCGGTTCCTGGACTCAAACAAGATCACCAAAGAAAACCTCTCCAACCTCGTGCAGTTCGACCTCAAGGACATCTTCAACAAGCGTATGCGCTTCTTCGAGCACAGGCGCTTCTCTGCTCTGCTCAGCAATCTCCTCGATTCAGACTTCGCCATCTTGATTCAACGCGATCGGACGGTGAAGGCCAAATACCGATTCGCCCTCACCCACTTTCATGTCCAAATCGACTGGCCGGTTGCGGACGCGGCAGAAGATCTTGCCTGCTGTTTGAGGTACATCTCCAAGGATCTCTATGAGAAAGGAGAGCGAGTCGGAGAAGTGATTCAGCAGAAACTCTACGAGTACTATGGGTTCCACCATACGGTGGGAGGGCGGAGAACCGCTGCTATAGTGGCCGCCCGCTTCATGGCTCGGTATGATTTCTTGTCAGGAGTGTACCTGGCATCCTCAGAGGCC
>JARRRG010000127.1:0-6006 GCA_037380965.1 Deltaproteobacteria bacterium | reverse complement strand
ATGGTTTGGAAACGCGTCATGGTGGGGCTGTTGTGCTTGAGTCCCCTTGTCTGCGCGTCCTGCCTTACCTTGACTCTTCCCAAGAGCGCCCGAGTTGAGAGCAGCCCTTCTGCTGGCGCGAAATCAGACCGAGCGATAAAGGACGCTCGTTTGGTTGACACCTGGGAGCTCCTCTATCAGGTGAATGACAAAGGTGACGAACAACGTCCCCGGGACAGTACGCGCACGATTATCGAGTTCACCGACCGGGGCAACGTGATTTTCAACCGAATTGACCGAGAAAACTCGGATCATATGAAAAGCCGCTCGGGAAAATACTCTCTCGAAAACAATGAGATTAGCATCACCGACGACGTGGGCAACACCGTGAAGTGGCCGTACAGCATCACTGGAGACACCCTTGTGATCGTGATGCCAGAAGTGAAGAAAAAGTTTTACTGGCGAAGATACCGATGACAAGGTTGGCCGCTGCCCGCTAATTTTCAGCGCAGGGCGCTTGCGAGACCGAGTTTCAGTATTCTCTTCGTTACTGAACGATCTTTTCCCGAGTCTATTCCGAGGGATAACTCTTTGTCGGGTTTTGACGTGACGAGGCATTACCGAAACTTCAGGCGATCATTTCTCAAACTGGCCGCGGCAGTGTTCACGGCCGCCCTGGTACTATCGCCGTCCCTGGTGGTCGGCGTTGCACCGGCACAAGCAATTCAACCAAGCGAAATCCTTCGCTATGAGGTGACCTGGAACGGACGGAAGGCAGGTCACGGTGACGTGACCACCTTCGGTGGCTCCGGGAAAGTCAAGGTGGTGGTTCAAGCGGTGTCCGACGGGGTTCTCAAGGCAATCATGGAGTTGTGGAGTCGGGCACAGGCATCCTTCAACCCAAAGACGTTCCGTCCTCGACGCTATAGATTTCAGCTCAAGTCGAGCCTCCTCAAATCGGAGTGGGTAGACCTCACCTTCAACCACAAAACCGGACTTGTCAAAGTGAACAAACAGAAGGGCGACGAACGTGACAGCCATTCGGAGAAGTTCGAGGCTTCTTACGATCCGGTTACCGCGGCCTATCTTCTGAGGAGCCAGGAAGACTTTAGCAAGCCAATGTTCGTGGACATTTATGATGGAAAGGCGAGGGCCCGTCTCTTCGTGACTCCCGGCGGCAGTGAAACGGTGAAGGTCAAATGCGGTTTCTATCCGGCCATTCGGCTCAATTTACGGCTGGTCCGGCTTACCGGCGAAAAGAAAGAAATTGCCACCGGATGCCTCTGGATTTCCAATGACCGCCATCATATCCCACTCTTGCTCACCTCGTCACCAGTGGTGGGAACGGTGAAGTTCGAACTGGTCCAGGTGCAGCGCCCCAAGAGTCTGTAACGATCTTTCTCTTGCCTGGAGATGCCGCTTTGGCGCTCGAGCGGTGCCGCGACGAGTCTCCCGGGTAGCTGTGATTCAACGATCGGTTGCTCTGCCGACGACTCCAACCCTCCCCTGTGGGCCGTCTTCATATAGATGCTATGGAACCATGGTACGAATCCCGTGTGAGGACGATACTCCTGGCAGTCAGGGACCTCTCGCCTGAAGCATTCCTGGTGGGCGGAGCCATCCGAGATGCCTTGACGGGACGATCGTATCCGGTGGATCTCGACTTGATCGTGAAGGGCGATGGATTTCACGTGGCTCGAACATTAGTCGATCGCCTGCCTCATGAAGCCACTTTCGTACCGCTGGATGCGGAACGTGGCGCGGGCAGAATCGTCGTGAGACGGGGTGAGGCAATCGTGGATATTTCGTCGTTGCAAGGAGATTCCCTTGCGGAGGATCTACGTAAGAGGGATTTCACCATAAATGCTCTCGCAGTCAAACTGGAGGACCTTCTCAACTCGGGCATCGAGCGCTTGATCGACCCTATGGACGGCAGACTCGATCTGCAGAGGGGAAAGCTCCGGGCATGCTCGGCACAGACCTTTGATGACGACCCCGTTCGGATGATTCGCGCGTTCCGGTTTCAAGCCGAGCTCGGATTTGAAATCTGCCATACCACCCTCGAGATGATCCGGTCGGCTGCCCAGGGAGTGCAACATGCGGCTCCGGAGAGGATTCGGGATGAGCTCGTAGGCGTCTTCAGGGCAAAGCAGTGTGAGTATTCACTGCGAGACATGGACCGGTGCGGGATTCTCGGCTCGCTCTTCCCTGAGCTGGTTGCGATGAAAGGGGTAGGGCAGAACGAGTACCATCATCTTGACGTCTGGGATCATTCGATCGAGGCAGTCCGCCAGCTCGAGATCCTCCTCGAAGATCAAGCGACAACCTTCGGAGACGCGGCCCTGACTGTACGGGCGTACGTGGATGAGGAGCTTGTCCGAGGACGTCCTCGAAGCGCTCTTCTCAAATTCGCCGCACTGTTCCACGACACGGGTAAGCCTCATTGCATCAGCCGAGACCCGGATGGAAGAGTGCGTTTCCTGGGACACGAAAAGATCTCCAGGGAAATCTTCGAACAAGCAGGGCGTCGCCTCAAACTGGCTAACCGGGAGATCCACGTGATCGGGGAGTGGATAGGGGGCCACATGAGACCGATGATCTTGACCGGTTCCACCGTTTCCAAGCGAGCCCTGTATCGACTCCACCGGACATTTGGGGTGGACGTCATCGGGCTGCTCCTTCTCTTCCTCGCTGACCTCGGCGCCTCGAGCGGTCCGGCTCGGCCCGAGAACATACGAGCACACGCGCTCGCCCAGACCAACCGGGCCATGAAAGCGCTCATCGAATCGGCGCAAGAACCGCAACAACCGCTTCTCAACGGACATGACATTATGAGGATGTTCGGCCTCACCCCGGGGCCGTTCCTTGGACGAGTTGTCAAGAGGCTCGCGGAACTCGAGGGCTCAGGAGAAGTCAGGACACGAGAGGAGGCTGTGGGCGCGGTCCGTCACTATATCGGAACGGCGAGGCGGGAACAGGAGGAACATCATTGAGGCGGCCCAGGACAGCTATCGGGAATGACCCCGCATCTGCGCGGACTACCTCCTCGCCCGGACGGTCGGGTTGCTCACTCAGACTCTCCCCATCGAATTGAAACCATTAACTTCGGCTGAAAGCCGAGGGACCAGAGGCTTGCTGAGAGGAGGACTACGCTTGAGAGAAGATGGTGGGGCCGGCCGTTGTTGGGCTGTACTTCGCGATCGCCCCTATTCTTTGCCGAGATTCGTCCCCAGGTTTTCCTTGAGCAGGTCACCGAGGTTGGAGGCAACCACCTCCTGGCTGTTCATGTATCCCCTGACCTGACTATAATCTCCGGCCCTTTCCAGGCTCTTTATGGAAAGAGCGATCTTCTTGTCCCTGCTATTGACCTTGAGGACCATAGCCGAGAGCTCTTCGCCCGGTTTCGTGAAGTCGTGCGGCGAGTTCACCCGCTCCTTGGAGAGTTCCGAGACATGAATCATGCCCTCGATTCCTTCCTCAATCTCGAGGAAGACTCCGAAGTCGGTAACGGAGGTTACCTTACCCTGGACTTTTGTTCCGGGCGGATATCGGTCCGGGATGCTCTCCCACGGATCCTCGAACATCTGTTTGATCCCCAGAGAAAATCGTTCGTTCTCTTTGTCGATATTGAGGACAACCGCTTGAACGGTCTGGCCTTTCTTGTACAATTCGCCGGGGTGTTTTATCCGCTGGGTCCAGGAGATGTCCGAAATGTGAACCAAGCCGTCGATTCCTTCGTCGATTCCGACAAAGATGCCAAAGTCGGTGACATTACGGATCTTTCCTTCGATCTTTGTCCCCTCCGGGTATCTCTCCGCGATCACGTCCCACGGATTGGGCATCAGTTGTTTCATGCCGAGGGAGATCCGCTTTTGCTCTTTGTCGACGTTGAGCACCATCACTTCTACTTCTTCGCCCACTTGAACAATCTTGGAAGGATGCCGCGGTTTCTTGCTCCACGTCATCTCGGAAATATGGACGAGTCCCTCCACTCCCGTTTCCAGTTCCACAAAGGCACCGTAATCGGTGATGCTCATGACCTTGCCGGTGCTCTTGGATCCGACCGGATAGTGTTCATCCACGTTTTCCCAGGGATCGGGTTGAGTCTGTTTCAAACCGAGGGACACCCGCTCCCTCTCCTGATCAAACTTGAGGATCTTGACCTGGATGTCTTCGCCGACTTTGAGCACGTCGGCCGGATGATTAATTCGACCCCAGGACATGTCGGTGATGTGCAGGAGCCCGTCAATGCCACCCAAGTCTATAAACGCGCCGTAATCGGTGATGTTCTTGACCTTGCCCGTTAACAGCCCATCTCCCTCCATCGCGGCGAGAATCTCGTTCTTCTTCCCGTCCCTCGCCGTTTCGAGGAGGGGTCTTCGGGAGAGGACTATGTTTCCCCGTCGCCGGTTGTATTTTAGTACATTGAAATCGTAGGTCTGGCCGATGTACTTCTCGAAATTCCGTACCGGTCTCAGCTCGACCTGAGACCCGGGCAGGAACGCGGGAACACCTATGTCTACCTGTAGACCGCCCTTGACGCGGTTAATAACCTTTCCACGGATCGTCTGTTGCGTTTCACAGACCTCCGCTATCTCCTCCCAGATCCTTATTTTGTCAGCTTTGTTCTTTGAGATCCGGACCGCGCCGGACGATTCATCGGTGTCTTCAAGGAAGACCGGCACCTCGTCTCCCACACTTACAGCTAGCTTCCCCGCTTCGTCCACGAACTCTTCAACCGGCACTTGGCCTTCGGCTTTCGAGCCCACGTCGATCATGACGTGTTCCGTTGTTATCTGCACTACAACTCCGGTGACGACTTCCCCCTCTTGAATCGTGTGGAAGCTACTTTCGACAAGCTCGGCAAAATCTTCTTCGTTTGAGGTTTCGTGCCCGTCTACTTCAGTGGCGGGATTGTTGTTAGTTTGGGTTTCGAGGTTTTCCATCCAGTTGACACCCCCAGGATCTTTTGTCCGTATGATTTGTTTTGGTGGACCATGGAGAATCTCCTTTTTATAACTATTTTAGATTACCATGACAAGAAAAAGTTTTTGGTGAGCCCACATTCTTCCACGAACACCCCGTAACTTTCATTTCCGTGGTCCTCGGAAACGGGCGCGCAAGCCACTCGTCAGCATGCCGGTTTGCTGAGCGCGGTCCGTGCCAATGCCTTTTACTTATCCGAGTTTCCGGAATTAGGTGCGCAACCGCGCACTGCGACGCGGTTCGGCACACTGCACCTGCCGTCCGCGCGAGGACCGCGCTGAACGGCAACCGACCGACCTCTGAGGGGGTCCGGCGGTCGTAAGAGGGGCAATCGACGTGACAGCGGCGTGGAATGGATGCTCCGAACCGTCGGTCTGAACCCTCTCCGACTTCGCGCTTATGCTCACTCCATAACAGCCGGTTTGGCGGGTGCGGTTCCTAGGCACAGATATCGGGCAACTTTTCTGCGACGTGCGCAATCATGCGTCGCAACACCTCATCCGGATCATGATCGGTCGTGTCCAGAACCAGGGCGTCCGACGCTCTCGTGAGGGGCGATTCGGCCCGAGATTCGTCCCGGCGGTCCCGAATGCTCATCTCGGAGCGAACCTCAGCCACTCTTGGCTTCGCTCCCTCGCGGACTAACTCCCGGTAACGTCGTGCCGATCGTTCTTCGAGGTCCGCGGTGAGGAAGAACTTCACGTCCGCATGGGGAAAGACAACGGTTCCCATGTCCCTCCCTTCAGCGACGACTCGGCCTTTTGCTCCGATTGACCTCTGGAGATCCAGCAACGCGCGCCGTACCTCCGGTCGTGCTGAAAATCGTGATGCGGCTTCACCGACCTGTTCCTGTCGGATAATCCGGCCCACGTCGGCTCCGTCCAAAAAGAGCTTCATGGAAGCGATCGCGGGCTCCACCACAAGATTGAGAGATTTCAGGGCGCTCTCCGGTATGGGATCTCCTTCAGGTTCAATTCGCAACCGCGTCAGATGCAGTGCCATCGACCGATAGAGCGCTCCTGAGTCCAAAAGAAAGAACCG
>JARRRG010000126.1:0-11151 GCA_037380965.1 Deltaproteobacteria bacterium | reverse complement strand
AAAAAATATGGCCTGGATTTACCTCAAGCTCGGGGACACGGAGAGGGCCAGAAAATTCTATGCCAAGGCAGCCGCGCTGAATCCTCGGGACCCTTCCGCCCGGGCGATGCTGGGAGCGCTCCTGAGAAAGGAGGGCAAGCTCGATGAAGCCATCGAGTTCCTGAGAAAGTGCGTCACGCAATTGCCTGATTCGGGCCTCCTGCGCGAGGAGTTGGGAATTGCCTACCACGCAGCCGGGCTTGAACATCAAGCCTTGATGGCATTCCAGAAGGCCGCTGAAGTTCAACCGCTGCGACCGGCTCCGTACATGTACCAGGCAGCGATAAGCTTATCGCACAATAATTTCGACCGCGCAATTGCCCTGCTGAAGCGGTCTCTCAGCCTCGCTGAAAGTGCAGAGGCCCACAACTTGCTCGGGATCGCGTACGCTCGTACCGGTCATACCGAGCGGGCTCTTGAGGAATTCCGGCGAGCGTTCAAGCTCAAGCCGGTCCTGTCGGGCGTAGCCGACAATGCAGCGAACACACTTATGGACCTTGGACGCTCTAACGCGGCACGGGAATTCTGCGTGCGAGCGCAGAAGTTGGGGCGGCCTTGCCACAGGGAGACCTTGAAGAGACTCAATACGAAGTAACAGGCCAGGCCCTCGAACTCGATAGATGTTGCTGGACTGATGCATATCTCGGACACTCGAATCCGGGGCCGGTCTTGGATATCAGATACTTGCCAGGGGTACCTCGACGGTTTCCTTGCGAATCAGCACCAGGAAAAGCCGTTGCTATTTGGCCTCCTTCTTCTGTTCGGGGACACCCGTTCTCACGGGAGTCTTCGCCCCGGCTTTCTTCCTTCGTTTTACCCGGGGCCTGTCTCTGCCACTGATGTTCTTATCGAATATCTCGAAAATCTTCTGGCCGGTTCTCGTATTTGTGACGTCGAAGAAGAACGGCGCCTTGTTTTCCGGCAGGTAAATGACCACGTCATTATCCTTGACTCTCATTCTTCCTGGATTTTCAGTGGTGATATGGAATCTCTCGAAAAAGGCCCTCTTCAGCGCGTCCGATTTCCAGCGCAACTTGTCCTTGATAACAAAGCGGACAAGGTAGAGACGGTCCTTCTCTGTGAAGTCGAATTGCACATTTTTGTAACGGGCGCTGTGCGCTGGAATCCAGGTCAGTCTTATTCTCGTCTCCCGCTTCGGAACAGGCCCCTCGGAGTAGCTGCCGGAATTCTTGATCTTGTCGATCAGCTCTGAGGACGATATGCCCAACTTCAGGTCCCGGATTTCAGGAGGGAGGGGATCGTTCAGTGCCAGGGAACTCTTCGAAACAAGAATCAAACACCCGCACACCAATAACATGGTTACGTTCAGAAGTATGGTCCCTGTGACCCGTTCTTTGGGTTGTGACAGATACGGCATGTGCTTACTACCTCCCGGGTGGTCTATAGGAGCGTTCCCAGCGATTGGCGGACGTTCGTGTCGCACAAATCCTGTGGAGCGCTGCTAGGGCAACTTGAGCCTGAGGTTTTTCTCTTCAGGATGATTCATGCGGATCAAGGCTTCAAGAGCTCCAGTGAAGTAGGCTCCCCTGAGGTTCTCGGGGAGTCTTTTGTTCAAGAAAAAGATCTGCGGCGTGGAACTCAGCTTGAGACTGATGCCGAGGTCGAGGTCTTTTCGAACTTTCTTTGCCGCGGGTGAATCCTCTTTCATCATCTCCTGGAACTTCTTGGGGTCGAGTTTGAGCTTTTTGGCGAATTTCAGCCACGGCGCTTTGGACAGCCTGTGCTGATTCTGAAAGAGTAGGTTGCCGTACTTCAGAAACGCTCGATTACCTCCCAGCAAAAATGCAGCGTACGCGGCACGTGCGGCCGTGCAAGCCATGGGATGTAAATTTCCCAAAATAAAGTCGTTACAGCTCGTGGATAGGGGATAGCTCTTGTACACCAGCCTCAGGTATTTTCGGTTCCGTTTCACAAGCGCGACGAGAAAGATCTCCATGCGCGCGCAGACCGGACACTCGAAATCACCAAAAAGAACAAGGGGGTACGGAGCCGACGGCAATCCATACGATGGATCTGACCGAGAAATAGGAATGTCGTACGATGGTGAGGATTTCAACATTGCCATTATGACCACGGGATCGTTGGCCAATCCTTCGTACTTTGCCTTGGCATCCTCGAAACTCAGTTGCTTCTCCCACATCCCGGATGCGAAAAACACCAGCAAAGAGAGGAGTATCCCCCCTGCGAGAAAGTAACTCCGCTCGCCAACGGTCGAGATCTCAGGCAGCAGGAACTGTCTCCTCTTCCTGATGGAGACGACAATCAAAATGACGAGAGAAATAATGTTCACCACGTGGACAACGATACACCACGGGCAAATATTCGCGACAACGAACGCCATGAGATAGAGGAAGTACCAACTGAACCCGATCGCTGCGAAGAAGTATAAGAGCAGGACTATCCATGAGATTTTCCGCAGGCGCTCGTTGACCAGCGCATTTGCCGTGCACCAAAGCACGAAGACGAAGCCCATCAAACCCAGCACTGCCGAAGATATATAGTCCATCAGCATGGCGTAGTCGGTGAGGAGCACCGCGTCACAATTTATCCGTGCCCCCGCTCGGCAGAGAAAAGACTCTCCCACCGCTCCCGTCTCGGAAACCAGGAGAATATGGCGATAGGTGAGGAATCCCGCTGCGAATGTTCCGATCACACCGAGAATGAGGAGGAGAATGAACGGAAAAGAACCGCAGAAATACGGCCTGTCAATGGGAATTTCGGCCCGAGCTCGAGCTGTGGCCTGGGACCGTCGCTCGAGAAATCTCCCGACAAACGACTTGCGGGACAGGGAAACGTTGCTTCCTTCCATGCGTGAAATCCTCTTACAAGCGCCCGCAGCAAAATGGCGGCATGGTAATCAAAAGGCTCGTCCCGGTCAAGGAAAGTCCGGCGATGGTCAACAAACTCCGGGCGGGACGGTAGCCAGAGCCGATGACTCCGGGAAAATTCTGAAACGAAAAAAAGGCCCGTGGTAAAAAGCGATCATCTTCTTTCCTTCTTGTTGTGACGCGTCTCCATGGAGCGATGGAGACCCAGCTTTTTCGCCTCCTTGAAGTGAATTTCGGCCCGAGATCGGTTCCCCAATATCGTCCATGCGGTTCCCAGGCTCTGGTGAGCCTCCGGATCATCGGGGTTGATTTCCACCGCCTTCTGCAGGCTTGAGACTGCTTCCGAAGGCTTCCCCGACATGAGGTACGCGATCCCCAGGTCTTTCAGGGCCTTCGTGAAATCAGGCTTGTGTCTGAGGGCTTGACGAAACTCCTCGATCGCCTCAGGCAGCTTCCCCGATCGGAGCAGCGCTATTCCCAGGTTGCACCGGGCGTCCACGTTGTCAGGATTGACCGCTATCGCCTGCCGCAAGTGTTCGATTGCGGCGGGGATCTTCCCCGAGAGGAGACATACCACTCCCAGGTTGTTCAGAGCTTTATCGAAGCGGGGGTTGAGACGTACCGCGCGTTCGAAATGCCTGATCGCTTCAGAGAGATTGCCGGACTTCCAGAGGGCGAGTCCAAGATTGTAGTGCGCACGGGCCAGACCTTCTTTCCACTTCCGAGCTGACGTGAGTTGCTGTTCCGCACGATCTCTCCCGTCTGGTGCTTCCTGTCTCCGCGCTTCCTCCCCGTGGACGGCACCGAGGGCCCGTCGAAGCTCCAGAGCCTTGCGAAAATGCTCTACTGCCCCATGAGCCTGCCCGGCCTTCAACAGGGCGTGACCAAGGGAATTATGCGAGCGCCAGTCATCCGGATTATGCTTCAGATTGTACGTCCAAAGACTCACCGAATCTTCCCATATCCTTGTCTGGCGTGAGGTCTGCAGGGCGAAGAACGCGAGATACGCCACGACCAGAGCTGCCGTCACGTACCGCAGGGGACGATGAATACGCACTATGAATCCGAAGGCGAGGAGTGACATGCAAAAGGAGATGCCCACCATGGCGAGGTACACAAGGTGGTCACCAGCGAGGGAGAGGTCCAAATATGCGAAGTTGAACAGGCCGATCACGGGCAACAGGGGCACCACAAAGTTGGCAAGTCCCCACAGCATCCGATCTCCGATCTTGTCTCGGTAGATCGCGATCAAAAAGGATGCAATACCGAGAGAAGCCAGCGGAAGCCACCAAAATACAGAGGAAAGGTCCACATTCCAGCGAGGGTAAAGTGGTGAGAGATTGATGGGAACGACGATTTTTCCCAGGTAGAACCATATCACGGAGGCTGCGATGAACGGTCGTTCCAGCATGGGCAGGCCCTGCCCGCTTACCCTTTCCGTGCCGATAGTGACGAGTCCGAATCCCGCTGCAATCACGAATAATGGGGCGAGTCGGATGAGACAGCCCGGCGAGAGTGGACCGAGAATCCTTTTTGACCACCATTCCCTCGTCACCAGCCCCTGCCCGGTCTTTCCGTGCCCGGCCCCCACTCCCAGCCTGTCCGCCAAGAAGAGCTCGGTAACGAAAAGAGCAAGGGGCAGAGTGACTGCCGTCGGCTTGGAGAGGAGTCCGGCAATGAAAAGGGCCAAACATACACCGTACGTGGTCGAGCAGTTGGACTGTCGATGGTGAACATAGGCGACGTACGCGCTGAGATAGAATGTTCCGGCCAGGAGCCCTTTGCGCTGGGCGAACCATAACACCGACGGGACCTGGATGGGATGAAGCAAGAACACGAATGTCGCCATCGCAGCTATCCAGGAGCCACCCCCTACCCGCCGTAGCAGAGAAAATACGATCACCCCATTAAGGCAGTGAAGGAGGAGGTTGATCAAGAGAGTCGCCCTCGCGACCGGTACGGACGAACCTGCCAACCATTTGTCCGTCATGAGACTGAGCGAGCTCAGCGGCGCGTAGTAACCGGAAACAATATGACCTTTCAGATCCGTGATCAATCCCCACGCGGTTTGGCTGTAATTGGTGGCGTACAAAACCGGCTGGTAGGCTTCGAGATCCCAGTCCACGAATGCATTCCCCATGCGGGGGATATAGATGGCAAGAGTGATGCCGACAAGTCCCGCGGCGAGCAGTACATCCTTCCTTGTCACTTCAAGCATTCGTTTCCTCGGTCAAACTCGACGAGCTCCTTCAACCACTGGCACAGGAAACACCTGTAACAACGGTGACTTGTACGAGATAAAGTGGGCATACAAGGTCAGCGCGTTCATTGGCAAGGCAAAGCTCAAGACCACGGAAATCACGGCCAAGGAGGCGATCATGACATTCGGCCTGCTCGCACGTTTCTGAAACCACAAGGCGCCGATGTAGGACATCATCATCATGATGGGGAGGAAATCATAGTAGTACCTCGCGGTAGAGGCCGGCGTCAGCGATATGGTGAGACATTGCACTCCGAATAGTACCGAAAGGATGAAATAGGTTGTCAGGCGGCACACGTTCGGATTGCGCCACGATGCAAGCAAGGGCACGACGGCAAGGAGCATGATGGGCATGAGACAAAAGACGGACGCGGACAATTCGTTCACATTGATCAGGAAGTACGGCATGAGGCCTATCGACTGAACCTTGAGAATGAATGCGGGCAGCATCAGGAATGGAAACTCAGGGGCAAGTTGCGGAATTCTCCAGAACATTGACCAGAGGTTGTACGGTACATGATCATAACGCAGGAAATGCCCCCGCGCGAAGTATTCCGTATAGATGGAAGTCAGGTACTTGACCCCGAACTCCCCGTATGTACCGAAGCGGGCATGGTTATAGTACAGCAGCAACCCTACCATCAGCATGGTGAGTCCGAGCCCGAGCACACCGGTCCGAATTATCTCGCTCGTGGGGATGCGATCGGAATTCCGTATCATGCCTCCTATAAGGATGCTTCCCACGACGGCCGCTGAAATCACGTACGAGAACCGACTGCCGATACACAGTGATAGCGCCAGAGCGCCAAAGAGGGCCGCGACGGTGGAGATGCGATACCCCCGGTCTCGAGCCCTGATCAAAAGATAGATCGCCACCGTGAGAAAGAAGGCCGCTGAACAGATCGCTTCATGGTGAATCGACGGGATGGTTACCATGAGGAGACTGAAACCGCTCAGCACAAAAGCTCCAACAAAGCACAATCGGATACCACGGAGCTTTCGCATCTCGTTCGGGGGAGTAAGTTCCTTGAGGATCATGACAAGAAGCACGCTTATCCCCGCGCAAAGGATCGCGATGACAAGACCCGTGGGCGTGCTCCTGTTGAAGAGGAGCAATGACGGTATGTGAAATAATGCCGGTACCGGCCCTACATACAGGTACCGCTTTCCGTGCACCATCGAGGCATCCACCGGAGGGGCTTCGTCAATGAAGAGCTGGCCTTTGAGCAATGCCTTTGCCAACATGTTGTAATTGGGAAAGAGGGTGCATTCGGAAAAAACGAAGGTAAAACCCGTCATCCAGGCTGAGTAAGCCGCGCAAATCACAATGAATATCAGTAGAATCTTGAGAGGCCCTGCTTTCATGCACGACTCCTTCCCTCGCGGGAGAACCGCCGGCCTTGACCGACGCGGGCAAGCTGAGGCCGTACGGCCCGGCAGTGTCTATATAACCTGCGCCCGAATCCGTCAACTTCCCCTGTGGTGAGTTTGCCGGACCCAGCCTTGATCGCTGCCCTGTTCGGCCCGGATAATGGTCCGTGAGCGGCCGGCCGTGTTTAACAACCGCGCGGCGCCTCTCTTGCACTGCCATCTGTCTCTCAGCCGATGCGAGGTCGGGGGGAGCGGAGATTGAGCCGGTTGCGCGCTCGATCATGAGGGTGATCGGCCCTTGAAGTCCGCGCTCCGCGCGCGGTAACTGCCGGAGCATCCGGGAAGGAAGCGGAACTGATGCGAAAATCGTACTCGACGCTCACGCTTCCGCGAAGAGTGGCGCGGGTACGAGGGACGAACCTCCGCTGCCGGCTCGATTCTCAATTCCGATTGTGGGACTTCCGCTGATAGAGGTTCACCGAGCGATTGTGCTCTTTGAGGCTCTTGGAAAACTGGTGAGTCCCATCGTTCTTGGCTACAAAATAGAGATAGTCGACATCCGCGGGCTTCACGGCCGCGATGAGTGAAGCTTTGCCGGGGCTGGCTATGGGGCCCGGCGGAAGCCCCAGATTCTGGTAGGTGTTGTAGGGATGCTTTCGTTCGAGGTCGGCCCGAGTGATCTTTGATCCCATGGGCTTAATCCCGTAGATAACCGTGGGATCGCATTGGAGTCGCATGCCTCTGCGCAGTCGGTTGTGAAATACGGCTGATACGAGCGCATGCTCGGATGCCCGGGCCTCCTTTTCGATGAGAGACGCAAGGGTCACTACCTGATTGGTCCGCCAACCGAATTTTTCCGCGGTCGCACGCACATTGGCTGCGTACACTTTCTGGAACCGTTTCACCATCCTCCGGATCATCTTTTTTCCATCGTGTTTTTCCGAGGCACGGACGAAGTAGGTATCCGGGAAGAGGTAGCCTTCGAGGGAATCGGCATCCACGCCCAAATCCTTGATGAAGGCCTTGTCCCTGACCGTGGCGAGGAAGTCCTCGCGTGACATCATGCCCCACTGACGGAACAGATCGGCCAGCTCGAAAATATTGTACCCCTCCGGCACGGTGAAGTAGAACACGAGCGTTTTGCCTGAAATCAACTGGTCGAGAACGTGGCCGGCATCGCTGCCGGTCTTCAAGGCGTAATCCCCGGCCTTAATCTTGCGCTGTTCGCCCCGGATCATGGCGACGAGCTTGAACACCAGCCGGCTGGAAATCACTCCTTTGTCTTCGAGGATGGTGGCCACTTGAGAGAGCGTTGCACCTTTGGGTATCTCGATCACAACTTCCTGTCCGGGGGAGACCGCGGCGCGGTCGGACCGGGGGCTGAACTCATCAATGAGAGCGGGCAGACGGTTGTAGACCATATAACCGCCAACTGCCACAACTCCCAGGAACACCAACACCATGACACTCTTGACGATTGTCCCAACGGAGATTTTCATGAGTCCGACTAAACCTCGTTGCTGAGTCCGTCCAGATAGCCCTGGAGGATGATCACCGCGGCCAACTTGTCGATGACCTTGCGGCGTTTCGCACGGCTCACGTCCGCTTCAAGAAGGGTCCGCTCGGCAGCTACGGTTGACAATCGTTCATCCCATTCCCGCACCGTTAGACCAATCCTTTTGACGATATCCTGTATCATGGCCCTCACAGTCCGGACCTGGGGTCCTTCCGAGCCGTTCATATTATAGGGAATGCCGACCACAATCTCCTCAACTTTATAGTTTCTCACAAGTTCCTCGATCCGGTCCAGGTCTGCGTCGAGATTTTTGCGAATGATCGTCTCCACTCCCTGGGCAGTGAACCCCAGTTCGTCGCTCACAGCGACGCCGATCCTTTTGGAACCGATGTCGAGTCCAAGAATACGCGTCATGCCACCACCGATCCGTCCCCTTGGAATATGGGGATCCGGCCCGTCAGATGAGGTACGGTTTTTAATGAATATTGGGACCGGTGTCAACCCTTGGTGAGAGAGGCATCAGGGAAAAGGGAGGCCCGCGGCCGACCAATGTGAAGAGATCCCACTCGAACCAGTGTTCTCCCGGACGGGCGCCGACCCGGGTAGGACGGTTCAATCCAGGAACCCTGAGGTTGTTAGTCAACTGCCGAGCGAGTCTCGTCCGAGATCAGGTGATCGGCCACCTCAAGAATGTACCGGACATCCTCCGCTCCCACGTACGGAATGCAATGTTCCGCATAAAAGGGCAGAGGATAGTCCATGAGGTGTGGCGGGAGTTTCTGAATCTTACCGGAACGCATCAGTTTGGCCGGCAGGCGATCAATCCCTTCAGGAGATATGATGACGATATTTTCCTCGTCTGAAATGAGCTCCAGTCCCTTGGATGCAGCTTTTCTTTTCCCGAAACACTTCCTGAGACCCTTCTTCAGCTCCTGGGTCAAGCCCGGCAGTCGGGACCTGATCTCACCCACCGCTGAGAGGCCCTCGAGCGCCTGACCGCGCTGCCTCTCGGTCCCCATCATCAATGCCTCCTCGAAGCTCTCGAGGGCTTCGAGCATGTGCTTGCGAGACAAATGGGATCGTGCTTCAATCAGCATGGTCCGAGCCTCGAGCTCGTCCACCGATTCGGGATCAAAAACCTGCTTGTAGCATTCCAATGCAGAAAAGATGTCCCCGCGTTCAAGGAGTTCCCGGCCTTTTTCAAGCAAGGATGATTCGCCTGTCTGCACGTTTGTTCCTATCATGGATAGACCGCCGCGGTTTACTTGTCGATGGGGCGGGTCTTGAATACATGCGCTCCGCTTCACTCGCTGCTTCCGACCCGCGGGACAGTCCATGACCGTGGCTAACCGGAAGCATGCTTCAAAAGATTAGCTTGCACTTTCAAGGCCTTTACCCCAATTGGTGAACGAATGCTTAACATATTTGGTCCCGATTTTCAACTGAGATTTGCACTCCGCGTTCGCTTTTTCGCACCCACACCTTCCCCTTTACGCGAAAGTGGGACCACCGGCCTTCAAGTGCACGGTGACCGGGCGATCCGCGAGGGACCAACCGTGCCAATGATGAATTACACGTTGAAGCGGAGGGGGGAAGATGGTAAAAATTCTATGGATAGCTCTTGTGGACGCGCCCGGAACCGATCATCAGAGAATGGCTGACCACACGGTGGGCTCATCAAATGATCCGGGGGGCGTCCCCGTGCGTGGGCTGGCGTGAAGGAGGCGGTGAACGCCTCGAGCGCGAGAGCGCTCTCGGACCCGCGATGCTACGGGAAAGGCCTTTGGACCGACTGACATGAAAATGCGTCTCAAATCCCTCATGAAATACCTTCCGGTACTGTCGATCGTACTGGTAGCCGGGACGCTGCTCGTGATCGTAATCCTTTTTACGCTCCGGAACATCAATTTGCAGAACGAGCGGATGGAAGAATTTACGGTGAGGCAAGGGGTCTCGGTCATCCGGACCCTGGAGGCCGGCACCCGTACGGGTTTCATGGAAGGGGACTGGGGAATCGAGAACGTCCAGATGCTCATCGAGCAGGCGGCCAAAGACCCTGATGTAGAGTGGGTCGGTCTGATCAACAGCGATGGAATGATCGTGGCTCACAGCGAGCCGGCCAAGATTGGTCTGAATCTGTTGATGGGAAAGGAAATGGAGACGGTGAAAACCGTCATCAGGACGGGAGAGCCCCTTTCGTTCAAGCGAGAGCTCCCGGACCACCGGACCATATTTGAAATCTGGAAACCGTTCACGCCGTTCCAAGACCAGATGGTTCGGGCGGCCCACATTCAGCAGCACACCCGAATCGGAAAAGAGCTGCTGGATGTTTTCGACCGGGAGCCTAAACAGGTTCTGTTTCTGGGGCTGAAAATGGATCGTTTTAAGCAGCTTCGGCAGCAGGACCTCATCTACGCCATCTTCATGGGAGCCATCCTTTTTGTTATCGGTTCGGCGAGCGTGTACTTCATCTTCGTGGTGCAAAACGCTTACCTGGTTCGAAGAACTCTCGATGAGATGCGGACGTACACGCAAAACGTCGTGGAAAGCATGGCAAACGGGCTTATCACCGTTGACCGATCCATGCGGGTGGGCGCGGTCAACCCCACTGCGCTGGAGACCCTTCGCAAGACAAAGGAGGAAGTGGAAGGACGGCATATTTCCGCGCCCGCCAGGAGAATGTCATGATCGTCAAGCCGTTTAAGCGGGAAGCCTATCTGCCCTTGCCCGTGTCCTTAATTTCCACCCTCAGCGCCGGCGGGGTGCGCAACATCGCGCCGTACTCCTGCCTGATGCCGATCCTGCGGCCCCTGGACCTGGTCTGTCTGGGTTCGGCCCTGAAGCGGGACACCCTGAACAATATCCGGGACACCCAAGAATTTGTCATCAATCTGCCCGGAGCCGATCTGGCGGACAAAGTCATCCCCGCGGCCAGGTTCAGCCCGCCGGAGGCCGATGAATTCGAACTCGCCGGCCTGCAGGCCAAACCTTCGGCCGCCGTCAAGGCCCCGGGCATTCAAGGCTGTTACGCCTGGATGGAATGCCGGCTCTTTAAGGAATACGCCGAGGCCCAGTATGTCTTGATCGTGGGCCAGGTGGTCCATCTGGAGGTCGCG
>JARRRG010000125.1:0-6087 GCA_037380965.1 Deltaproteobacteria bacterium | reverse complement strand
CTCCTCCTCCAGTGGCGCGTCGGAACAGAATATGGAGACGGATATTCAGCCCGAGCTGAAGATCAATGAGGCCATGAGGCTGAGGGGTTACTATCGAATCGGTTCGTATGGGGACCCCATAGGTTCCGCGTATGTCAACTCCACGGCACCGGGCGTTCAAGTCGCACTCTCTGAAGGGCAGTGGACCATGTGGTGGTTCTCTGCTCAGACCCCCTGGGGGATAATCGTCGTCGGCAAGAGACCTTTTGAATTCGGATGCGGTCTTCAGTATAACGGAGCTGAGGATCTGACGTCCGAGTCTCTGCTCCTGGTTGCTCAGACCGGACCCCTGAGAATCGGATTCGGATTCTATCCCTGGAGGCGTCAACCCGATAACCCCTTCAGGCAGGATCAACCCAACAATTCATTCCCCAATCCTCCTGACAATCCATATTATAATCCCGATGACCTCAACGCATTGCTCTCGGTTTCCCCCACGGTATTTGTCACCTACGCGGCCGGTCCTCTCTCCCTGGGCGTTGTCGCGGAATATTTCCGTTACCACCGGGGGCCGGAATCCCAACGGCTCCAGGCCGCGCGGGCGTCTTTTCCTTCGAACGATGTCGTGAGCACTGACGGCGGAGTATTCGTCAAGTATTTCAACGGCACCTTCTTTTTTAATGCGGAGCTCGATTGGGTCAACAAGACCACCGTTTTTCATCGATCCCAGAACGGGACTTTCCTGGGTGTTCCTGATCGGACCGATGGAACGGGCAGTTTGTTTGCTCCTCGCTATATTGAAGCCTGGAGGTGGATGGTCGAGACCGGAGTGGTGATCGGACCGGCCAAAGCTTCGTTTCTCTACGCGTGGCTGCCGGGGCCTGACAGGAGACACGGAGTCCTGATAGACAGGCAACCCTACTTTTACGGCTTTGCAAATTACGGATTATTCGGCCCCTATAGCAGGACCCTGACCTACTTTTATGGATCGGGCCTCGGACTCTACAACTTCAACACAGACGGGTATGCCAACGATGCATCGGTTCTGGCCATGAGGCTGGATTACGCAGTTGCTGCGAATATGAACGCGTTCGCGAGCTTGTACTTGGCGGACAGGCAGTCTCCGCACGGTTATGGATGGGGATTCATACGGCCCGCCGCAATAGGCAACAGGGTTGAATTCCTGAATCTCGGTACCATCAATGCCGCGAATGCGGGTGCGCCTTCGATCCCCGATGGCGATCTGGGGTGGGAAATCGACTTCGGTGTCGATTGGAGGCTGCTGGACAGGTTCACGGCTCTATTCACAGTCGGTTATTGGCAACCGGGCAAATGGTTCAATTACGCGTGCGTTGATAAAGGGGTTCCCAATTGGGACCACCCTTCACCGGTCAATCGATTTGGAATTAATCCTGACCGAGTGATTGCCCCGGTGGTTGGAATCGACCTCAGGTTTGTCGTCGAATTGTGACGTGACGCCCTTTACGGGTAGTGCCGAAACAGGTGCAGCATGGCATCCGGTTGCAGGCAAGACGCTGTATGTAAGATCGTGCTTGACCGGCGAGATGCGATGACATACGTTCAGTGAGAGGCTAAACAGGCTTTTCAAGCACGGTGACGACGGTCTTGCCTCCCCCGGATCTTGTGGGAGGAGAAAGGAGGACTTTTCGCGGTCAGGGGAGCCATCTCTCGGCCGGTTCTTGTCCGTGCGACACCTGAGAAGGCAGGACCCCTGCACCGTTGCCGATCCTACGCGGCGAACAGAACGGTATTTCTCGACACATGCAATAATGCCTTACGCGTACGTGAATGAGATCAAATGAGTGAGGCAATGGAAGAGATTCCATAGGCACTTGATTGAGCGCCGGATCTGACCGGAAATTACCACGCTGTCCAAACAATTGATGAAAAAAGGGGGCAAATTGATGAAAAACGAAACGGATCAAAAGAACCTTTCAAAAATAAAACTCAACGTGAACCGCACAAAGCACGTGGTTGAAGTGCCGCCCGATACTCCGCTCCTGTGGGTAATTCGGGACCATCTCGGCCTCACCGGTACTAAATACGGCTGTGGTATCGCGCGTTGCGGTGCTTGTACCGTCCATGTGGATGGAGAAGCGGTCCGGTCGTGCCGCACTCCCGTTTCCTCTGTTGAGGGAAAGGAGATCGTTACGATCGAAGGGCTTTCGGCTCACGGCTCTCACCCGGTGCAGCAGGCTTGGATAGAAGAGGATGTCCCCCAGTGCGGCTACTGTCATTCCGGCCAGATAATGACCGCGGTCGCCCTCTTGACCAAGAAACCAACACCAACGGATGCAGATATTGACGACGCCATGTCTCGCAACATCTGCCGATGCGGGACGTACCAGCGAATTCGCAGCGCTATTCATAGAGCGTCTGAGATAATGTCCCCAGGAGCCAACGCCGGTACGGCAGGCCCGGAAGGCCTGACGCTCGGAGCCAAAGCAGCGGGACAGTCGAACGCGGACTCGATGCTGAACCCATTCATCCGCATTGGCGCTGACGATACGGTTACCATTATGGTGAATCATTCCGAAATGGGACAGGGAGTGTACACCTCCTTGCCAATGCTTGTGGCGGAAGAGCTCAAATGTGACTGGAGCACGATGAGAGTGGAAGCGGCGCCGGCGGATTCCGTCTACTATCACACTCTGTTCGGGATGCAGGGCACGGGCGGGAGCACCAGTGTCTCAAGCGAGTGGGAGCGATTGCGCCGAGCAGGCGCGAGCGCCAGGGAAATGCTCATCGCCGCAGCCGCGAAGATATGGAACTCAGAAAAGGCAAGCTGCCGCGCGGAAAACGGGATGGTTATCCATTCATCGGGGAAAAAACTCACGTACGGCGAGCTCGCAGAGAAGGCCGCGAAGATGCCGGACCCCCAAGATCTCCAGCTTGCGGACCCATCCACGTTCACCGTCATCGGAAAATCGATGAAGCGCTTGGATACGCCTGAAAAGATCGATGGCACGGGCATTTTTGGCATGGACGTGACAATCCCGGGCATGCTGACCGCGGTAATGGCCCGACCGCCGGTTTTTGGCGCGCGAGTTGTGAGCTTCAAGGCCGACAAGGCCAAGGATTTCCCTGGCGTCAAGGACGTGGTTCAAGTGCCCACCGGGATTGCCGTAGTGGCGGACGGTTTTTGGCCGGCGAGTCAAGCGCGGGATGCACTCGAGATCACCTGGGATGAAGGTCCTGGCGCCGGGCTTTCAACCGAGGGCATGCGGGAAGAGTATGCCAGGTTGGCGGGAACTCCGGGAGCGATCGCACGGAAAGAAGGCGATGCTCAATCCGCGTTCCAGAATGCCGCCAAACAGATAAGCGCGGAATATGAGGTACCCTACCTCGCGCATGCCGCAATGGAGCCGTTGAACTGTGCGGTCGATCTGCGTCCCGAAAGTTGCGAGATCTGGACCGGAACCCAGTTTCAGTCCGGAGATCGAGATGCCGCGGCTCGAGTAACAGGACTCAAACCGGAGCAGATCAAGATTCATACCACCCTCCTGGGAGGAGGGTTCGGACGCCGGGGGAATCCTCAAGCAGATTTCGTGGTTGAAGCAGTAGAAGTCGCCAAGGCGGTAAAGCAGCCGGTCAAGGTGATTTGGACTCGTGAGAACGATATGAAGGGCGGCTGGTACCGGCCGATGTGGTACGATCGAATCCTCGGAGGACTGGACGAGCGTGGGAATTTATGCGCCTGGCATCAGACCATCGTCGGTCAGTCAGTCTTGATCGCAAGCCCTTTCGAAAGCATGGTGGTGGACGGCATAGATGCGGCGTCGGTTGAAGGAGCTGCTGACATGCCGTACGAGATCCCTAACCTTCTCGTGGACCTCCACACTACGGAAAACAACGTCCCTGTCCAGTGGTGGCGTTCGGTAGGCCACTCGCACACCGGTTTCGTGGTGGAGAGTTTTCTGGACGAGATGGCGAACGCGGCAGGCAAGGACCCGTACGAGTTTCGCTGCAATCTGCTGGCCCGCCGGCCTCGTCACAAGGCTGTCCTGGAGCTCGCTGCGGAAAAGGCGGGCTGGGGCTCTTCCCTACCCGAAAACCGGACCCGCGGCATAGCTCTCCGCGAGTCATTTGGCAGCTTCGTCGCCGAGGTTGCCGAGGTTTCCGTGAGCTCGGAAGGAGCGTTGCGCGTCCACAGGGTGGTGTGCGCGATTGATTGCGGCAGAGTGATTAATCCAAACACCGTCGCCGCGCAGATCGAGGGGGCGATTGTCTTCGGACTTTCGGCTGCATTGCATGGGGCAATTACGCTCAAAGACGGCCGGGTGGAACAGAGCAATTTTCACAATTATCCGATGGTGGTCATGAACGAAATGCCACGGGTGGAAGTTCATATCGTGGCGAGCGAAGAGCAGCCGTCCGGTGTAGGGGAGCCGGGTGTGCCGCCGATTGCTGCGGCAGTTGCGAACGCTGTCTTTGCAGCCACCGGCAAGCGCATCCGACGACTGCCGATTTCCGCGGAGCACTTGAAACAGGCGTGAGCCGAACGATAGCGGGAAAGGAAATTAATCATGGCCCAGCCCGAACGCGTCCCTCCCCAAGAGGCTTACCGGAAGTCCCAGGATGGCACCGCGCTCATTGTTTGCGCTTACGACAGCGAGGATAAATTCAGATCAATTCACCTCGAGGGAGCCATCTCGTTCAAAGAATTCAAATTGGAACTTCCTTCGTTGTCCAAAGAACAGAGCATCATCTTTTATTGCGCTTGAGCACATGACGAAGCGGCTGCCGGTCTGGCGGCCAAATTCACGGGAATGGGATACACGAATGCCAAAATCCTCGAAGGAGGCGTACAAGCCTGGAAGCAGGCGGGGTATAAGCTGGTTTAGGTGTGCGATTTGAGGCCGTATGCCTCATCTTCCGTCATAGCGACGATTGTCCGCGGCGCAGCCTCTCGAGAAAAGGAGCTGTCGAACAATAAGCCCAAGGAGCGCAACTGAGTGCCCGGAACTCGTGACGGTGTTTGGCGAAGCCAATGAATTCAATCGTGCGAGCCCGTGGAAACGGAGGCTGTTACGAGTTCCTATCGCCAAATTTTTTCATGTAACGATACAGCGAGTCGCGTGACATCCCCACGAGCTTCGCCGCCTTCTTCTTATTTCCGCTACAGCGTCGGAGCGCGTCCAGATACATGGCGCGCGTGACTTCCTCAGTCACTTCTCTCACGGTCCGATCGCGAAAGTGGATCTTCAGTACTGCTTCCCGTCCGTTGTTTACACGGGCGGGGGCCGGGAGATCAAAGCGCTTTCCGTCCCAGAGGATAAGGTGCCTCTCGAGCATGTTCCTGAGCTCCCTGACATTTCCAGGCCATTGATAATGAACCAGAACCTCCATCGCGGAGTCATCCAGTTCCGGAACCCCACCAAGCTGCATCTCGGTTGCCACTTGGGCAAGGAGCTTCCGCGCGAGCACGGGAATATCCTCCAGCCGTTCTCGAAGAGGCGGGATCTCTATCCTTATGACATTGAGCCGGTAAAACAGGTCTCTCCTGAATCGGCCCCGTTCAACTTCATTTTCAAGGTCCCGGTTGGTGGCTGCAATGACTCTCGCGCTCACCGAGATTTCTCTTTCCCCGCCCACACGGGTGAGTTTCCTTGTATCGAAGAAGGTCAGGAGCTTGGCTTGCAGCGCTATCGGCAAATCGCCAATTTCGTTCAACAGGAGCGTCCCGCCTTCAGCCAGCTCAACCATGCCTCGCTTTCGTACGACCGCGCCGGTGAATGCCCCTTTCTCGTGTCCGAACAATTCCGATTCTGCAACCTCCGGAGCTATCGCAGCACAGTTGACGGAAAAGTACGGGCCGTCGACCCAGTCGGAATGGTCATGGATATATCGAGCCAAGTAGTCTTTGCCGCTGCCGCTCTCACCGGTAAGGAGGATGGTGGAGGCCTTGTTTGCCGCAATCCTGGCTTGATGCAGGGTCAATTGCATAGCTTTTGATGGATAGTCCTCTTCCGGGGATCCGGGAGATACTCCGAGTCTCGTCCGGTCCGTGATGTCCCGCGCGATGGTAATGATACCGACTATCTCACCGGTCTGATCTCTGAGAGGAACCTTCATGTCGAGGAGGGT
>JARRRG010000124.1:0-6129 GCA_037380965.1 Deltaproteobacteria bacterium | reverse complement strand
AACCCATAGGTCAAGAGCGCTGCCGTTATGAGAAGCCGGGTGGTCAGGTATTCTGACGGGGTCCGGTACACCTCAAAAGGCTTTCCCGTAGTCCCACTCGTCAGCGTGCGGACGCTTGTGGACGGGTCAACCCAGTCAGCGACGGCTTTTTCCACACCCGCGGCTCTGAGATCGTCCTTGGTGGTAAGGGGGATTTTTTTCAGGTCTTCGACCGTGCGGATCTCTTGCGGGGTGAGCCCGGCCGAATCGAACAGCGAGCGATAGTACGGGACGTGCTCGTACGCATTGCGAATCACCGCTCGAAGCTTCCGTTCCCGGAGCGCTTCCAGCTCGACGGGGCCAAGCTTTTGGTTCCTGAGCACCTTCCTGAGCGCGAGGGCCCGGCGAATCATCGCCATGCCTCCTTCACGTGTGGCTAAGCATTAGTGACCTTCAAGATGAGACTTAATGATCAGCCGCTTACCCGAAGACTCCGTCTCGATACGCTTGACCGGTTCAACATCCACATGCATCCCGTCCCCAAGGAACTCCTCGAGACCTCGTGCGAGCTTCTTCTCAATTTTTCCGGTATAGCCTGGACCCGGTACCATCTTGAGGACCACGCGGTCACCGGCAATTTGAACCGCCTGGTATTCCCATAGAGCAGGGAGGGTCTCCCAAACATCCACCAGCAATGGACCCAGCGTGGACGACGCGACCACCTTTCCGCTCGGTGTTCGGATAACCTCCGCGGTCCTCCCTTCCAGTCGTTCGAGGGTGGGCAGGCCTCGTCCGCATGTGCACGTGTCACCCGCGACTCCCCAATCACCGGTATCGTAATTGATGAAAGGCATCACACAATTGGCGAGATCCGTGATCACGACGCGTCCCATTTCTCCGGGACCTGCATCCGTCCCGTCGTCCCGAACGACTCGTACGAAGGCTCGCTCGATGTTGACATGGAGAAGGTCCGGATTGTCAGGACACGTTTGCGCAACATACGAAGTTTCCAGTGATCCGTACTGGTTGATCACTTCGCATCGGAACGCCTCGGCGATCAGTTCTCGGTCAAGTTCGGTAAGCGTCTCCCCTGAGGAGACGAACACGCGGGGGTATGCGGGCAGCTCCACTCCGTCCTCGATGATCTGCTTGGCCAGTCTGTCCGCGTACGAAGGGAAGGAAAGGAGGTAGTGTGGTCCCCACCGTCGGAAGCGTTCCGAATGGGTCACATATCCTGCCAGCGTGAGATCGTGACCTCCAATACGAACAAACTTGTCGCCGAGGAGCACCCTCCGGACCCCTCTCTCGAATCGTCCTCCCGTAGGGAAATGGCTGTAGAAATGCGGGGGGTTCCCAATCACGACTCTGGTAAGCCACGGCCCGATTCCCGACCATGAACAGAAGAGCAAATACGAGCTCCTGACACCGTCCATGTGCTCAAGATCAGAGTAGAACTCGAACGGCAATCCTGTTGAGCCCGAAGTCTGCCCTTTTCGACACTGCGCCTCTCGGACGCCTCTCGCGGTGACGTTGTGGGGAAAATTCCTGCGGAGATCGGCCTTCGTTGTAATCGGCACAAGGGAAAGATCCGACAACTCCTTGACATCCATTGGTCTGATTCCAGCTTCTTGGAACAGTTCCCCGTAATACGGCACATTTTGATAGGAGTGGGCCAGGAGCTCCCGCAATTTCCGGAACGCCCGATCGAGCAGCTCCTCCCTCGGCAGCCATTGGCGATCCTTCAGCTCCAAATAGTCTGACCAGAAACTATGGCCGCTCAGTCGCTCATACAGGGGAAAGACTATCCTCGAAGCGAGCCATTCGCGCATAAGATCTCTCTCCACAACTCCCTCCACAAGATTCCACGATAAAACCACACGGGAGAAATTCTCCACTTTGATAATCTGACGAAAATCGGAGCGCAGGCTCAAAAGCCGCTTGCACGACTGCCGCCGGAAACGTCCTACCGGTTTCTGCCGGTGCCAGCTCGCCCTCGGACCGGAAATGAAAGAGGGGTTATCCCACTGGGAGCATCGTCTCGCGACTCACCGCTCGTCACAGGTCATAGTTTCGGTCCGATCTTCTCTCCCTAATAAATTCGTATTACGGTCAATGTTCGTGCCAACTACGTAGGTTGCCGGATTCTCCTCCGGCACCCTCCCGCTTCCCGCGGTCTCACGATTCAAGCATCAATCCTCACGAGCGAATTGAGCCATCTTACGTGGCAATGTACCTCTGTACCCGGGGTTACTCACGAGTGGACGCGGCCTCGATGAGCCGGTGCAATACGTTCTCTGAACGAGTGATCATCGGCCGCGTACCGCAGGCTCAACCTCTGCGAAGCGTATTCAAAAAAGGCGCCTCATTGCCCGCAGCGGTCGAGGAATGGGTTCACCTCTCTCATGTGGCTCATGAACGGGTCGACAGGATCCGGCGATCCGCCTCCCCCGGTCGGGCAGGAGCACTACTCCTCCGAATACTCTGTCTTGTCCTCCGATTCCCCTGAGACCTGGAACGTCCGCATAAACTTTCGGTCAATGTAGTCCTTGAGCTTGAATGCGAGACGCCCTTTCCAGACCCAGTTCTTCCTCACGAATATGCCGGTGCCGTCCCCCATGTTGAAGACGAGCATGTACACCTCCTGGGGAACAAACTTCTCCATGCCGCGGCCCTCGAGTGCGGCCATGAGATTCTTGTAGAGGATGGGATTCTGGCGAACCGCGTACACTCCCACACGGTCCAGCTTACGCCCTTGCAGGCTGATGCAGTCTCCCCCTCCGAAGATCTCCGGGTGGGCCACACTCTGAAGGTAGTCATTCACGAGGAATGAACCGTCTTGCGCGGTCGGAATTCCCGAGTCGCGGAATATCGGATACGATTTCACTCCTATCGCCGGGAACACCAGATCGAAGGAGAAGGTCCGCCCGTCCTCCAGAATCACCCGGCCATCCTCGACTCGATCTATCCGCGCGCCCTCGATCACCTCGATTCCTCGCCGGGCAAGAGAATCACCGGCCAGCCGCCGAACCTTGACCGGGAGGTGGGGCAGGAGAGTCCTGCCGGTGATGACGGTTATCTCTGCATTCCCGTTGTTCTGATGCACGAGCCTCCATATGTTTGCCGCGAGCTCGAGTCCGGCGGCACCGCCACCCAGCACGGTCAGGCGCGGCGTGCCCCCTTGAATTGCTTCCAGAATGGCGCGGCGACCTTTGAGAAGATTCACAATAGGTTTCACCGGGAAGACATGCTCCATCGATCCCTTGACCAGATCGCAGGGAACCACACTCCCCGTGTTGAAAGACACGACGTCATAGGGGCATTCCGATCCGTCCTCCAATGTGAGGGCCCGCCGGCCGGAGTCTACCCGGACCACCCGGCCCAATACAAATTTGCCGCCCCTGTCCTCCGCGAGCTTTTTCACGTTGAACCGTATCTCATGGGGAGCGTACATGCCGGAGAGCATTCCGGGTCCCATTCCCGAGTAGTAGTGCCTCACCACCGGACTGATGAGGGTCACCCGATAGCCCTTACCGACGTAATCGCCCAGGTGCATCAGCGCGGTAAGATGCGCATGACCTCCGCCAACAAAGACGAGATCCTTTCCCATGAGTTTTCACTCCTTATCCAACCGGTCCGAGAGAATCCACTGCCCATCATAGCGGTTCAGCACCCAATTTATCAACGGTGCGGCCTTCTTTTCATGCCAGTGATCGTTGCCAACGGGCCCAGCAGCCCGGCCGGCTCCACGAAACGGTCCGAATGCAATAGTATGCTCCAGCGTTATGCGTCCCTACGCGGTCCCCGGTGAAGCTCGAGATCCCGCGCGTCCGAAGCATCGGGCCCATGGTATCAGAGCCTCATGAAATATATATCACCATACTAATGAGATTTCATTATACACCAATAAAGTGCTTTTAGAAGTGGAATAATCGAGCAGAAACGAGAGAACAACGTATAATCGATACATGGAATCGATCGTTAGATAGGGAGACGACTCAAGGTGAGGTTTACATGTAGACGTGCACAGTGTGAATCGTGAATGAATCACACTCATGGGATCGCTTGGGCGGATCTGTCATGCGAATTACATAAAAAGAAGAATGGCTTAGTTGCAGCGCGATATCCACCCATTCAGCCGCGTTGAGGTCGTGCACCCACGTCCGGGCGAGCAGCCGAGCGATCAGGATCCCAACACTCCCGGAATCCCGTCAGTCTTTCGTTTTTATCGCACTGAGACTCTCAGTGGCGAGTGAGTCCGCGAGGCCGTTTTCCGCGCGCGGGATCCATTTCAGGGCCCACCCGGGATGTTCACGGAGAAATTGACGAGCGGTAAAGATCACCTTGCGAAATCGATTGGTGGCTCTGGTATTGACTTGTCCGCTCACCTGGCAGACCACCGTTCGACTGTCTCCGCAGATGACCGCATGCTGGATTCTCAGGAGCGAAAGGCGTCTCAGCAGGGCCATGAGCGCCCAATACTCCGCCCCAAGCGCGTCTCCCCGTCCAACGTACTCCGAGGCCTTCCAAATGTTAAAGCCTTCCGGGTCGCGGATCACGTAACCGATACCGCAGTAGTTGAGAAAGCATGCTCCATCGAAATAGGCTTTACATGTCATCTAACAAAATCCTAACTGAAACTAACCGAACTGTAACAGAGGACCCGTTCGGTAGCACGGTGCTGGAGCAGTCACTACCACGACGCGTCTCATCGGGCAACCGTTTAATTGAACTTTTTCTGCGGAAGCTTCTCTCGATGCTGTAATAGTCCCCTCCGGACCTGCATTTCATGCAAGTGGGCCATACAAGAATACCGTACATGCGCGGGAAAGGCGGGAAACGCGCACTCGCCATCACCCGGCTGTAGAACTGCATTCAACGTGTTTTCGTATGGCCATGCGACCAGGCACTCGTGTAAAAAGCGGTCCGCGCAAAGGACCTTCCCGCCAAGACGCATCGCGGTGAGGGTCAATTCAACCGCGCGGCCTCAGTGCCGATCCGTTCCGCGTTGAACTTCCCGTGGCCCGTTCGCAAGCGAGACGAATCGAAACACACCCGATTGCATCTTATTAAGTAATGAAGCAGCAAAGCATAGGGTGAGGGACAAAATGTACCCAAAAAGATATAGATTGCATGTAGTTGTGGCGCTGGTAGTGGCAGTGCTTGTCGCACTTTCCTGGTCTGCCCCGGGCTCGGTATCCGCGATGGGAAAGAGTGAACCGACCGGGCTTGTGCAACCCGGCACGTCGAACTCAAAGGCTCACCAGGAACCGGACAGGAATCGCCCGGCCGCCGCCTCTCACCATCGGCTCCAAATACCGGATCAGGTGGTTATCGGCATTCTTTGGCTCCTTTCAACCTATTGATCGGCTTGTGTGAAGAGCTCGGCCGAAGATCCGCCACCGCGCATCGCGTTATTCGGAAGAGAGTCGCGTGCGTACGACGTGCCCCTGCTATGATGTGGTGAGCGAGTCGCGGAGCGACCGAACTCGTCGGCACAGGGCTTGAAGCTTACCGGAGGGTGCCAGGGGATCGCGCGGTCAGGTCCGCGTTGATGCTCTCGCGGAGAAATTCCTACTCAGGATTGCGTCACGATGAAATAGTGTGATCGCATAAACGGGGCCTCTCTCCAACCAAGCCAGCCATTGCATGATCGGAAACGAATTTCCGCACGAGAAGCGGTGATCGACCAACGAAAGGAAAAGAGTTCCCATGGGAAGTCAAATGAGACCGGAGAAGGTGTGGACCCCTGAAGCGGTGCTCGATGAGAATCAGATGCTCGATTCTTTCTTCGGCCCTCTTTCAGACTTACCTCTGGGCATTATCGTTATTGACAGACGAAATAATGTGCGTTTTTTCAACGCGATGGCCGGGTATTTCCTGGGAATTCAGCCTTCGCTCGCGCTGGGCAAGCCGATCAACGAGACCATGCAGGATTTAAAGATTACGGAGGTCCTCTCCACCGGTGTGCCGCATTTTGACCGCAGGAAGCTCATAAACGGTCGGCTGTTGAAATGCAGCCTCGCCCCCATCGAAATGGGGGGTCAGATCATATTTGCCGCGGAGTTTATGCAGGACGACACCGAGAAGATTTCGCTGGAGACCCAATTGGCGGAGCTGAGAACCAAATACGAGATGCTCGATATGCTCCTG
>JARRRG010000123.1:0-10149 GCA_037380965.1 Deltaproteobacteria bacterium | reverse complement strand
TGGTCTTCAGCTCGAGGGATGCTCCGGCTTGTTGCGAGAAAAAGGTCACCAGGGTTGAGGCAAAACCGGTTAAAGGATCGAGAGCGAGAGAATCGGTGAATTCGCCGGTGCATATCCGGTGAAACGTTTTTTTATCTCTATCCAGGACGCGGTTCAACTCGTCCAGGAGGTCGCCCGAGTTCACGAACAGCTCCAGAGACGGCCTATTGAAATAGACTTGCAAGGCGCAATAACGGCAGTCCATGGGGCATCCCTGGCCCACATGCAGGATTTTCAGGGCGCAGCACACGTATTCACGGGTCCCGGGACACGGCTTTAAGAAAGGACCCTTGTGTTTGAGGAGCTTGAGAATTCTTTTCCCGCGTCTCAGGGGATCAGCCTCGACTGCCAAAGCCCGATTCGCCTCATAGACCTCTCGGCCCCTCAGCACCTGAACCTGTGCATGATCGATTCGGCCAAGGACTTCCTCTGTCAGCGGTTCGTCCGCGGCTTCATCGTCAATCCAAACCTGTTCGATCGGGAATCGCATGAAAAGTCATCCGTTGGAATTCAGCCGACGAAAGAAATACCCAGCGTCAACCGTTCGAGTTTCATCGTATCGCGGTCCCCACCGCCATCGCTATCTTCTCAGCCTCGCCCCATGATTCAGCGGTGATCTTCACCGTGCATCTCTCATCCTCGAAGGCCGGCGTGGGCTGAATGGAGATCCTTTCCGATTCGGGCAACCGTCGGCGCCAGCTCTGGAATTCCTGCTCCTTCTTCGTGAGCTCAGGGAATCTCCAGGCCCGCACAAGCTCCCGAAACCGCGCCGACTGTTCCGGGACGGGAAGGTCCCGGTTCCTCAATATGACTGAAACTTCGCCCTCGTCCAGGAATTCGAGGATCCCTTTCCCGTGGAGCACAGAAAGGTCGAAGAGATGTTCGATCACCTCTGCTGCCTTGTTGGCATTCAATCCCAAACGTTGGACCAGATCCAGCAAGACTGCTCGTTCTTTGGAATTCAGATCGGTCAAGATAATCGCGGTCTTTTCCATGATACGTCCCGTGCCAAGTGCTTCGAGCACGGGCATCTCGAGGCCGCCGATGCTCCGGAGACGCTCCATTCGAGGACCCCTGGGTGGAATGCCAAGCAGAGGCAGAAAACCCCTGGCCACTGTTTCCCTTGGGAGGAGCTCGAGCAGCCTTCTGACCACCACAGCACTGCCGGCCGAGCCAAGAGACCGATGTCCTATGTTATCCCAGAAGGCGAGCAGAAAACCTTCCGATTCAGACATGGCCGCAGAGACGATTTCCGCTTCCACTTGAGAACAACCGATCAGCCGTGCCGCTTGCAGGCGGCGACGACCCAGCACCGGTAGAAGAGTGCCCCCTGCCTGCTCCTGCAGTACAGGGGCGTTAAGGATTCCAACGTTCTCAATTGAAGTTACGAGCCCATCCAGAGCTTGAAAGTCGGGAATGTAGTAAGTTCTGTTCTCGAGATCCACTTCATGGGGATCCAGTCGCAGAAGCCTCGTATGATCGAGCCAGTTCAAAGAATTCCTCGCTTTCCGCTACTCTCCCTCGTTTCCGGTACCCTTCAGCCACGATCCTGCATTTCCGACCCAGCTCCTGAATTGCCGCGGCCCGGTAATCGGATCTGAGCCGGGGGTCACCCAGGATCTTGACGATAGCCCGAATCCTGAAGCGATCAATAGCGGGTGTGGTCTGGGAGAGCTGGTCGTCATAGCCCCCGTGCTTCATCACCAGGGGTTCCGGCACAAACGTAACGTCGTGGAATGCAGTGATTCTCAGCCATAGATCGTAGTCCTCCGCGGCCGGTAACTCTTCGTCGAACCATCCCACTCTGTCGAGGAGATCTCGGGAAATCATCGCCGACGATGGACTGATGAGGCATCGTTCAAGTGCTCTTTCAAAGAATCTGCCCCCTTGCTTCTCATGACATTTCTTTTGTGGCACCTCTTTGCCGTGCCGGAGCCAGATCTCATTCGTGTGGCAGATATACGACCCTTTCGTGCGGTCAAAGAGCGCTACCTGTCGGCTTAATTTTTCGGGTAGCCATTCATCATCGGAGTCGAGGAATGCCAGCAAATCCCCTTTGGAATGCTCGATGCCGCGATTTCGGCCCGCGGAAACTCCCCGATGGTCCTGAAAGAGAGGAACCACCTTTCCCTGGAACGTCGCCAGAAGTTCGCGGGTCGAATCAGTAGACCCGTCATCCACTACGACAAGTTCGTAATCGTGGAATGTCTGGGCCAGAACCGATTCTATCGCTCGGCCCAAAAGGCGGGCCCGGTTATATGTGGGAATGATAACGGTTACAAGAGGCACGATGTTTATTCCCGGTTCACGTCTTTCCTTTCCAGGCCGGTGCCAGTATATCCCAATCGTGTCCGCGGGTGTTAGTTTGCGTCGTGGTGACCGACGATTGCCGCCTGGCGAGCCGGGACCAACCTCGACGCCGGCGGTCATTTGGGGCGTGAGTCCGCTCTGCTCCTCGCCCGGAATGAGATACGCTCGGACAATGGAACGTGGCTCGTCATTGAACAGGCGAGCATTGCTCGAATGTCGCAGCGAAACGAGTTTACCGGAGGGCCCCCGTTCCGCATCACCGAACCGTATGGAGAGTAGACTGGGAGCGTCGTTGCAGCAGAAAAGCTACGGGGACAATTAGTCCGCTTCTGTCAGGCTGGAGGCAACCTGCCATCCAGGGGCGGCAGCATTCATTTACCTGGAGGTCGCGTCTGCTCCGAGTGCGAAATCTCCCTGGATCGGAGCATGGGGGGCTTTCATGGTGATTCTGTATGGACTATCTTCAAGCGGATAAGCGCTCGCGAGAGCGGATCTCCATCGAATCGACTTTAGTCGGCCTGGGTGAAACCAAAGGTAGCGCGTTCTTCCGGGAGATCGGATACTCTTCCATCCGTGTGCGCCAATGCCCTCTTCACGTCGTAGTGTGCTTGGATCTTTTTGCAGACCTCGTCTTTGACAACCTGCCAGGAACAGAACGCGGTGGTCTTGATCTCTCCGGTTTCGACTTCCTCATACGCGAACACGGCCGGGCAGTCCTTGAGACGGGCGTCTTCCAGTCCCCCTTTATCCTCATAGGGGATGGTCATGAGGGTGAGCACATTTTTGAAAGAGGTCCGTTCGTTGAGAATCCGATCGATCTTGCGGCCTCTCAGAAGGTCGACTAGGGCCATCAACCCGTTCACGAGACCCTTTTTCCCGAAGATCTTCCCGAGATTCAATTCCGAGCCCAGGATCCCGACCATTCTGACAAATGTCCAGCAATCAAAAAACCATCGTCTGGCTCCCCGAGCGGGGACGGAATTAGAGTGTCGTTCCAGCGCCGAGTCAAGTTTTCTCAGCCGAACCAGCAGCTCGGACAACGGTGTCTTCAGGTACCGGGAGATGGGATAGTACTGCTCCCCGTCCGAAACGAGCAACGTAGCGCTTTCGCAGTTGGGGTGGGAGCCGCCGAGGGTCTGCCTTCCAAAGAAGCGTGAGAGAACGTGGAATTTCATCATACCGGTCGAGACAAATTCAAGGCCGGGGAGTTGGGTCTCGAAAATGTTCTCGACGCATTCGGTGGTCGTTGGCTCCAATTCCACCCCTTCGGTCTCCCAACAGGGAGTAAGGGGAACGAATGCCCATACGGCGACATGCTCCCGATAATCATGGATGAATTTCATGACCTCCATCATGTTAGCGTCATTGACCCCTCTGGCAACAGTCGAGATAACGGCAAGCTTGTTCACTCCGCATTCCACGACGTTGTCAAAGGCTCTGCGCTTGACGCTCAAGGAGTTGTCACCTCTGAGGGATCGGTAGATCTCGGGACGAGTGCCGTCGAAGCCGAAGTTCACCTGAATTCCTATGGAGCAGAGCTCCCGACAGTATTCTTCATCGGCGAGTTTTATGCCGTTGGTGAAAAGCTGAACCTGAAATCCATAGGAACGGGCGAGTCGGACGATGTGGAGAAACTCCTTGTGAACGGTTGGCTCTCCGCCAAAGAAGCAGATGTTGGGTTTGGGGTCGTTCTTTTCAAAGTGACGAAAGATTCGGTCAAAATATTCAACGGGCGGATGAAAGGCGAATCCCATCGCGTCCACATAGGCCAGGCAGATGGGGCACCGCTGGTTGCAGAGGTTGGTAACGTCGATCGCGACGGTGCTGGGTTTCGTGATCTCCTGATGATCACAATTTGCGCAATCCAGAGAGCAGTTGGAAGCAGCAGGCTCGTGATAGCCGACAATCTCTCTTTTCCACCGCCATTTGCGCGCATTTCTGGTTACCAGCGATGCGGTGCGTCCGCAGCGGCGACAGAACTTCACCAGGTAAACGTTATTGTTGCGGATTTCATATGCTGCGTCCGTAGGTTGCCCACATTTTTCGCAGAGGCCCAATTTCATATGTTACTCCTGTGAGGCTTCCGACTGCCGAAGGCACTACCGATTGAGAGTGCCGAAGCGTTTCCTTCGAGGCGGTATCAGAGCAAGATCTCACTCGATGAGTAGGTTTCGGGTTGAGGTCCTTATCACAAGTTCTCAGCTTGTCAAGAAGAAAAGAAGTATGCGAAGATAAAAAATTTTGGTAAGATAGCCCGAAAAGCGCGACCAGCGCGCGAAATAAGCCGCTCAAGAAAGATGACCGGGAAGACCTTCCGACTCCTTGGGGGATGAGGAGAGAATCCCTAGATAGCAGACAGAAAGAGGGGAGATCGCCGGATGTCCGGGCACTCCATACTACTTCTCGCCGGGGAAGCCTCCGGTGATTACCATGCCGCGTCTCTGGTGCGCGAGCTCAAGGAGCGTTCCCCGGGCATTCGAGTTTCGGGAATCGGTGGCGATAAGCTGGCCGAAGCGGGTATGCGGCTCTTACATCATTACCGGGACATAAACACTATTGCCCTCAGTGAAGGCCTCGGCAAGGTGCGCAACATCCTGGCCGCGTACCGGACGATGAAGAGAGAGCTGAGAAGCCGTCGGCACGATCTCTTCATCCCCGTAGATTTTCCGGACGTTAATCTCCGTTTATGTAGCATCGCCCGGGGTGCAGACGTGCCGGTCTGCTACTATATCAGTCCCCAGGTATGGGCCTGGCGTCGCGGTCGAGTTTCCAAGATCGCCGCGCGGGTTGACCGCATGATGACCATTTTCCCATTCGAAGAGACTCTCTATAGAAAAGCAGGGTTGCAAGCCGATTTTGTCGGGCACACAATGGCCCGCGACATCCCCGCGCACGTGGAAAAGAAGCTGATACGCGAGGAATTGGGTATTGAGAGCGCTGTTCATGTGGTAACTCTCGTGCCCGGCAGTCGACAGGCGGAGATCCGACGCATGCTCCCCCTCATGTGTCAAGCTGCCGAGATCTATCTGAAGCGCTATCCAGACACTCGGCTTGTGCTTCCCCTGGCCGGCGCGCATTTAGCGGAGCTCGTTCGAGAGATTTTGAACGGGTACAACATTCACGTGGGAGTGCATCTCCTTGAGGCAGCCCGGCTGATGGCGGCGTCCGACAGCGGTCTCGTCACATCGGGGACCGCCACACTCCAGGCTGCTCTGGCTGGCATGCCTCATGCGGTGATCTACAAGGTGGACCCGTTTACCTGGTGGTTTGCTTTAAGAGTGCTTAAGCCGTTGGTGATGGAGAAGGATGTCCACCTGGCAATCGCCAATGTGCTCGCCATCGAAAAGGAAAAGGAGGGGGGGCCCATAAAGGAGCTTGCAGATGCCGGGTTTTCTATACCGTGCAATGAATGCGGCAGACCCCTCCTGGTTCCGGAATTACTGCAAGGCGCGGCGACTCCGGAGACCCTTGCTGAATGGCTCATGCGATTGAGGACGGAGGAATCGCTGCGGCAGGCCATGATCAGAGGATTCAGACAGATCCGGAGCATGCTCGAACAACCAAAGGATGGTCGGACCGCGGCAGGCATTGTACTGGACATGCTTCGCAACCGAGCCTTCGCAGCGACGCGCGGAGAATGATAGAGAGTGGCGTCATCCCGCATTCGCGACAATAGATGGCCATTCGATGGTTCCTAACCCACCCCCTATTTCTGTTTTTTTCTGAGATTGACCGGTGTCGGTCCGGGAACGGCGGGTCGCACTGAAAAAAACCACTACGGCAAGAGCCTGACGCTGAGGGAACAGCCCGGTAGACCCCCTTGGTCTGCGGGACTCTCCAGCTTCAAAGCACTGGCTTGAGCGCGCCCGGGACTTCCTCGATATTCTTGAGGACTCGACGAGCCCCGTCCAGGGCCAGCTCCTCGGCAGAGAAGATTGGACCGGCAACAGCGAAAGTGTCTATGCCGGCATTCCGGGCCGCCTCAATATCGAGAGGACTGTCTCCGACATAGACGGTCCGATTCTTGCCGGTGCCAACGGAACGGATGAATTCCTCGAACATGTCGGCCGCGGGTTTGGCTCTGAACCCATCCTGGGCCCCTATTATGCGGGCCAGATGGGTATCGAATCCGAGGTGTCGGGCGAGTTTTCGTGCATAGTTGCCCCGCTTGTTGGTTACCACCCCGGTCACCACTGTGCCATCCAAAGCCTCCAACGCTTCGCGAGCCCCCGGCATCATGGTGGTGCAATCCAGGTAGATGGTGTCGTAATAATCCCGAAAGATCTTGATCCCTTCTTGAGCTTCCTCGGGCTTGAGAAAACTGTGAGCGAAGTCAGATAGGGAAATTGAGGTCTTCCTGGCCACCTCCTCGATGGTCATGGTCGGATAACCCAAAGCGGTGAACATATGATTGAATGAATCAGTTATGCAAACGAGTGAATCGATAAGCGTGCCGTCCATGTCGAAGGCGACGGAATCGACTCGCCGGGCCAGCAGCTCGGGAACCTCGCGGAAACCGTCGATACGCAGCGCGGGGATTCCTTCCCGGGCACAGTAAACGAACAAGTCTCGCAGGGCCAGAACAAGGTCCACCTCGGCCGCTGCGTGCCGATCGGATTCTCCATCTCCGATCAGAATGATTTTGTCGTAGGTCGAGCGAAAGGCACGCACAATACTTGATTTGCAGGTGCCACAGATCCCACAAGCAGGATCCGCATGAGGACAGGAGATCTCGACCGACCCGTCATCCCCGATTATCAGCCGATTCGCAAAGATTTCCACGTCTTTGATGCCATGATTGCGAAACAACGTCTTGATGGTGACGTCAAAGCCGTCAGACAGAATTTTGACGTCAATGCCTTGGTTACGAGCCCATTGGAGAAAGCCGGGGAAACCAGGATCTAATGCAGCGTGCCGAATGACGAAGTTGTGCAGGTCTTGCCATCGCATCTTCATGATGGGGCCCACTGCTTCGTACACCCCTTTTGATCCGATCTCTTCCAATAGGTATCGCTTGACGTGGTAACGCCACTCCGGCGACCTTATATGGTCCCGCACGAGGCGGTTTACTGTGTCTTTGGTGGAAACAGTGCCATCGAAATCACACAAAATGAGAATCTTGGCGTTCACTGCGGACTCAACTCTCTGAATTTCCGTCGCGACCGTCTTGACAGGCGTTCCGCCCGGTTTCGGAGCTCTCCATGGTTCTGACACACGCGGCGCGGCGGGAGATGCATTCGTGAGGAATTTTCCGGAGCGCTCAAGCTCCTTCTTTCATGTGTCGAGGATGTCTCAATACTCGTCGAATCGCCTGCCGGTTCCGGGTGGATCATGCCGCATCGAGGATTATGTCTGTCCCCCTGAGGAGATGAGTGCCGTCAGTCTTTGTGCACACCGCCCGGCGAATTCATTGTGGTGACAGCGGACAGGCGTCAAGGAGATCACGAGAACTCGATGATCTCGAACTCCCGCAAACCGTCGGGGGTTTTCACTTCGACAACATCCTCTGCCTGCTTGCCGATGAGGGCTCTCCCAAGTGGAGAGGTCACGGAAATGATGCCTTTGCTGATGTCCACCTCATCCTGACCGAGCAGCCTATAAACCTTCTGTTCACATGTCTCGATATCCTCAATTTTGACGGAGCAGCCGAAGACAATTCGATCGGTGGACGGTCGACTCGCCAAGTCTACTACCTCACATGCACCCAGTCGTTCCTGCAAATCCCGGATGCGCTTCTCAAGAAGTGCTTGTTTCTCTTTCGCATAGGTATATTCCGCGTTCTCGGTCAGATCCCCGTGTTCGAGTGCTGTCTCGATCTCCTTAATGATCCTGGGCCGTTCCACCCGAACCATGTGATCAAATTCCATCTGCAGGTTCTTGTGCCCTTCCAAAGATATCGGACGCCTTTTCACACTCGTCTACCTTTCCTTTTCATGCAGGAAAATCCTCTGTCCTGCACCACCTGTCTCTTCTGCAATGCCTGCTGCGAGAGAGCCGGCACCGTGTCTCACGTTGCTCCCCGACCTTGGGCCGGGAAGATTCGCCAAATCAATCATTTTCTTCCTCGTTGTCTACCAGACTCTTGTCTAAGGGTCAACCGTCAGGGCCGTTGACAGTCGAACAAGCGTGTAAGCATTCAGGCGAATGACTCTGCATTCGATCAGCCCGTTGCGAAGACGGCCGGCCTGCTGCCCTGTCGAGAGCTTTCGCCTGGGTTTTGGTGCCCTTCGCGAAATCCGTTTTTTTCTAGGGGTTTCGTCGATTCGAAGAGATCGTCCTAATGAGTTTTATTTATTGATTTTTTCGACTCGTTGCGCTATGCTTTATTATTCTGATGCCAATCACTTGTTTATTGGAGAGGCCAATCGGGCGAGCCGAAGAGCACCGAAGCCGTGTAGGTCATGGATACCACTATTGAAACCCTCGGGGAACCCAGAATCGCTTCTCCCCGCAAGGCCAGTCGTTTCGTCGAGGAGAGCGAGCGAGTGCTGATCACGATTTCCTCTCTTCACTTCCCACTGGAGGTCAGTGAAGGATCGGCACCGGCATCATTCCTGAAAGCAGGACCCCGGGAAAAGATCTTTTTTGATCCGAGCAAGCTCAAATGCGCACTGGTGACGTGTGGAGGTTTGTGCCCCGGCCTCAATAACGTGATACGCTCGGTGGTCCTCACCCTGTATCACGGCTACGGTGTGAAAAATATCATGGGTATCCGATACGGTCTTCAGGGATTCATCCCCAAGTACGGACACCCCGTTGAGGAGCTCACGCCAGCAGCTGTATCTGAAATCAATCAGTTGGGAGGCACTATCCTTTCTTCGTCCCGGGGACCCCAGAGCATTGTGGAAATCGTGGACGCGCTCGAGCGTATGAATATCGGGATACTCTTCATGATCGGGGGAGACGGCACATTCAGGGCGGCTCTCAAGATAGGGGATGAGATTCGGAAACGGGGGAGCAAGATCGACAATGACATCAGTGTGTTGTCCCGCTCCTTTGGATTCAATACAGCGGTGAGCCAAGCCACCGATGCGATCTGTTCGGCTCATGTGGAGGCGATGGGGGCTCCCAATGGCGTAGGGTTGGTGAAGCTCATGGGCCGAAATTCGGGGTTCATTGCCTCCCACGCCGCGCTGGCCCAGCGAGACGCCAATCTGGTTCTCATTCCCGAGTCAGATTTCGATATCGAAGGCCCTCATGGGCTCCTGGCCTGGCTGGAAGGAAGACTCGAAGCGAGAAAGCATGCCGTCATCGTAGTAGCAGAGGGCGCAGGACAGAAATACTGCGAAACGGAAGGAACCGACGAGTCGGGCAACCGGCGACTCGGAGACATCGGGCAGACTTTGAAGGACCGAATAATAGAGCATTTCAACATTAGAGAAATCGAGCTCAACCTGAAATACGTTGATCCAAGTTATATGATCCGTTCCGTGCCGGCCAATGCCGATGACTCTATTTTCTGCGGGTTCCTGGGGCAGAACGCAGTCCATGAGGGCATGGCGGGAAAAACGAACATGGTTCTGGGAATGTGTCACAACGAATTTGTCTGCATTCCCCTCGCCGAGTTGGTGAAAGGCAGGAGGCAGGTTGACCTGAATGACAAGCTTTGGAATAGCGTCCTTGAGGCGACCGGCCAACCATCTCTCAGGGAAGGAGAGGTTTGAAACGGGTATTCTGGCTGTACTGCCGTGTTTGACGCCACTCTCTGTGTCGCCTGCCATCAGTGGGGCAAACCTTCAAACGATGGGGTGAAGCCGAGAGACGAGGCAAACCCGGTGTTCGAGCTTTTCATCAGGGCTC